>JAKADF010000110.1 GCA_021820805.1 Bacillota bacterium | reverse complement strand
AAAACGTCTGTCGGCCAATGTACCCCGACATAAACCCGAGCGAACATCATTGCAATGGATAAGATGGTAAAAAGCCACGAAAACCACCTTGCCGTGTTACCCCATGCGGCTGATGCAAAGCCAAATCCGCCGGATACGTGGTCGCTTGGAAAGGATGTATCTGCGGGATGAGGTATCAGTTGAGTGGCGTGTACGCTTGGGATGGTAAACGGTCTTGGCCGGAACATGAAACCGCCAATGACAGCGTTAATTAATAGTGCGATAACACCACCAACAGCAGAGACCACGAGTGCATGGCGCTTTCTTTCTTCACGGCGCGGGAGCAGAAACCAAGCAATGATAAAAATTACAGCATAGATTTCAAGACCATAGTGGGCCAAGGGACTGAGTGTATCGTCGAGTATTGGTGTATGGCCCGCAAAGCGGTTAATAGCGTGAAAAAAATAAAGATCAAAAGCGTTTGTCACGAAAATAATCCCTCTTTCTCGTCGCCTTTGCCTGACAGGTGTGCACAATGCGCACAGGTACCAAACAAATCTACCTTGTGGAACGATATCTCGCAATTTGGAGGCAAGGTCTCGAACTTAGGGCATTCGTAAATATTTTGGATTCTGTGGCATTTCAGACAGACGAAGTGATGATGGTGATGTTCACTACAAAAAGTATAATAGACTGTCCCTTGAAGCAAGAGGGGAGTAGCAAGTCCTACCTTTGTGAGAACCTCAAGCAACCTGTATACTGTGGTTAGACCCACACGTATATTTGATTTTTTGGCTTCTTCATGTAATTGCATGGGAGTCACCATCTTGGGCGAGTTCACAAAAAGTCCGAGTACCTCTTGACGTTCACGGGTTAATCGAAAATTTTGTTCATGGAGTAATGCAGAAATTTGCCCAGTATCCATAGACGAAAACCTACCCTAATGAATGTTTATCAACCGAACTCTACACCTGAGGGACTCTGCTGTCAATTTGATAGAGAAAATCGATTGAAAACCGATTTTGGGGATAGAGGGGTTGAAAGGAGACGAATTATTTTGGTCGATCACGGTAAAATCTCGGACCGTCTGATGAAAACCAGCCATAGGCTGTTTAAAGGCCGTACGTGCTATCCAGAACCTGAAGCCATTGCACAAATTATTCGCTTTTTGCAACAAGTGCTCTTACCAAATTATTTCACGAAAAACAGCACAGAAGATGATTCTGCTGAACTTTGCGAAACAATCGAAGAATTACACGGCATGTTATCTACTCAAATTCATCGTGCCATCTTCCAGAAGTGCTACAAGGAAGATGAGCAGAGTGAGACGCGTTTGCTTGCGGTCGAAAAGGCTGACGGTCTAATTGCAAAACTACCAGAGTTACAAGAAATGCTGTTTGAAGATGTGGTTGAAACTTACCACAGTGACCCAGCTGCAACGGGTTACGACGAAATCATTTTAACTTACCCAGGTCTTTTTGCACTTAGTGTTTATCGTGTTGCCCATGTACTGTTTGAATTGTCTGTTCCTCTTTTGCCTAGAATGATGACTGAATATGCACATCGCTTAACGGGTGTTGATTTGCATCCAGGCGCTACACTGGGCAGAGGAATCATGATTGACCATGGCACTGGTATCGTTGTTGGGGAAACTGCAATTGTCGGTAACCATGTTCGGATTTATCAAGGGGTCACTCTAGGCGCACTTTATTTCCCGCGTGATGATACAGGAGCAATGGTTCGTTCGACAAAACGTCATCCTACCGTAGAAGACGATGTCATCCTTTATGCAAATGCGACTGTGCTTGGCGGAGAAACGATTATCGGTCACCACAGCGTTATCGGAAGTAACGCATGGGTTACAGAATCTGTGGAGCCATTTTCGAAGGTTTTATATAAAACAGAGAGTATAGTTCATACAAAACAGAGATAAAGAACTTCGTTTACAGATGTAAAATTCATCCAGAAACGGGTCGAAGGGCCTATTTCCGGAGGACAGAAGACTCATGAAGAGAAAAAAAACATGTGATATTGTAAATTTAACCCTTTACCCCTAATATGGCACACCAAGCGGTGTGCCATCTTTCTTTGGAGTACTACTTTGACAACCTGTAAGGAACCGTGATAACCTTTACAGATTTATTAAGAACCAACCAAGCCATGAGAAGTCCACCTGTCTTGTTGTGAAGCAGTTTATGCCACCATCTGCTTGTAATAAATTGTGGAATGACAATCGTAATATTTTCAGGCCGATACTTGCCTAACTCAAATTCGACAAAACGCTGCAGCCGTTTTGCAACAGAACGATATTGTGAGTGGATGACAATAAGCCGTACGTTCGTCTTTAGCAAATCCCATTCATGTTCAATTTTTGCTGTAGTTGCAGCCATTTCTTCTTCTGAGTCCCCTGTAACAACTGTAACCGCGATAACATTTTTAAAGTTTGTCACAGCATACCGCAGGGCTTGAACAGAAGCCTTCGTGACAGAAGCGATTGGTACAATTGTGATTCCAGCTTCACCGGCTGAAAATGGTTGACTAAAGTCATATTTTAGGTCTGCTTTAATTTGTAAGTAATGATTACGGATTTTTGCAAACGTAATGACCATGATTGGTATGCAAACTAACACAATCCATGCACCGTCGAAAAAGCGTGTAATACCGAAAATGGCACACGCAGCAATCGTGAGAATAAAGCCTATAGAGCTTCCGGTTGCCCCCATTAACCAGTGATTTTGACGATCCCGAATTTGCTTTACAACCATACCAAGCTGCGATACGGAGAAGGTATAAAATACACTTACTCCGTACAGTGGAATAAGCCTTGTGACATTCGCATCAAATGCAAGCGTTAGTAAAAGGGAAATAATCGTCAAAAATACAATTCCATTGCTGTAAACCAGTCGGTCTCCTTTGTGAAGCACCCATCTTGGCATATATCCGTCTCGCGCCATAGATGACCACAAAGCTGGGCAGCCTGTAAAAGCCGTATTCGCAGCAATTGCCAAGATAGCCGTTGTTGAAAGTGAAATGAGCAATGTGAAAATATATCCGAAACCATGGGAACCAAAGACAATCAAAGCTTCCTGTACAATTAGCGGAATATTGGGGTTGAACTTTAGACCATGAATCATTGCGATGCTTGTTACTGTGAAAAAGAGAACGCTAAGCGTAATGACAAGCACGAGCAGAAGACGTTGTGCGCGTTTGGCGGAAGGTTCCTTAAAAACAGGAACCGAATTTGAAACAGCTTCAAGGCCGGTTAATGCACTGCAGCCGTTTGCAAACATTTTTAAAAATAAAAACATGCTCATACCCTGCACTGCATGCAGACCAGCGACAGAAGGCGCTTGAACTAGATTTGGATGTATGATTGCATTAGTAATAGCGCAAATTCCCAAGATAACAATGCCAAAAACGAAAATGTAGGTAAACGGAACAAACACGGATGCAGACTCACCAGTCCCGCGTAAATTAACAACCATAATTAAGAGTGTTAATAGAATATTGAATGCAAGTTTATGATTCCCAATGAAAGGGATAAGCGGACCAAGTTGATCAATCCCTGAGGCAATCGAGACTGCAACCGTTAACGTATAACCTATTATTAGTGTTGCAGCAGCTGACAGTCCCCAAAATTTTCCTAAATCGTTAAGGCCGATAGAATATGCTCCGCCTCCAAGCGGATATTGTTTAATAATATTTCGATATGCAAGGAACAGAAGAAAAGCCAGTCCTGCGATAAGTGCAGTGCCCAAAAATGAAAATCCAAGCACGTTAGATATATAAGCTTGTGTTGCGCCAACTCCAATGAGCACGGCAAGAACTTGCTCCATTTGATCAGTTGCATAGGCAACACTTGACAGCGCATCTGGGGTCATAACCGCCATGCCCTTTAGAATGCCGATTTTGGCATGGGCGTTTTCTCTTGTCTTCAGTGGGCGCCCCACAATCCAACGCTTTACGCTCTCCACCATCTCTATGTTCTCCATTCCTATGACAGTATCTCTTTTTGTCCTTTGCTATTATAGCGAAATCCTTGCAATTCGGCTCTAGCTCAATTATTCTAAAAACAAGATTTACAATTGAAAAGTAAGTTCCTTCGGGGCAGGGTGAGGCGGTATCGCCAATTCCCGATCGGTGGTAATGCAAATTATAAATTGCAAAGTCCACGAGCCGCTATGGCATGAACTGGTGAGAATCCAGTACCGACGGTATAGTCCGGATGAAAGAAGGAGGAACGAACGTGTACTAGTGCAGATTTAATCTGCAAAATGTACATGGTCGTATTACAGTTCGCTTTGGTTATGTCCATAAATTATTGGACAAATCCGGCGTCTGTATTTCCGTCCGCTTAAGTTTGCCCCTGGGGATGATATACCCAGGGGCTTTTTGCGCAGGAGGGAAATGGGTTGCAAACAAATGATGAACATTTTATGAATTTAGCTTTGTCGATTGCAAAAATGGCTTCTGGCCAGTCCTCTCCAAACCCGCCAGTCGGGGCTATTGTCGTGAAAGATGGACGAATTGTTGGGCAAGGTGTTCATTTGTCGGCAGGCGGCCCTCATGCTGAGGTTCATGCACTTAAAATGGCAGGAGAAGATGCAAGAGACGGAACGATTTACGTCACGCTTGAGCCCTGTAATCATCATGGGCGTACACCGCCTTGTACTGATGCTATCCTCAGTTTCGGGATCCGCCGGGTTGTAGTTGGAAGTGTCGATCCCAACCCCAAAGTAACAGGTCACGGGCTGCAAAGACTTCGTGACGCGGGGCTTGATGTGACGGTAGGAGTTCTGAAGGAACAGGCGGATAAATTAAATGAAGTATTCCTTCACTACGTTACGAAGGAGAGGCCATTTGTAGTTTGGAAGTGTGCCGCGACCCTTGATGGTTACATTGCTGCTTTGTCTGGTCATAGTCAGTATGTGACAGGCGATAAAGCACGTGCGGAGGTGCAAACACTTAGACGCGGGTTTGCAGGCATTGCAGTTGGAATTGGAACTGTCCTTAAGGATAATCCAAGGTTGACCGTGCGTGATGAGTTTGGCCCCATTAGTGCAAAAGGTCAGCCAAAGCGATTTGTTTTCGATTCGCAACTACGCATGCCGAAGGATGCAAAACTTCTGTATGAACCTGGCGAAACTTTCATTATTACAACAGAGCAAGCTGCACAAAAGAAGCTTGATATAATTCGAGAATTTACAAATATACCTGGCGTTTCAGTCTTGCCAGTCGAGCATGAACATGGTTATGCGTTTGAACTTGGGCATGGACGTGAATATGAGCATGGACGAGTTTCGCTTAAACATGCATTTGCTGAAATCTCGAAACACGGTGTTATGTCTATTTTGCTTGAAGGTGGCTCAAAGCTTGTGAGCGCCTGCTTTAGAGAACGTTTCATTGATAAAGTTGTGTATTATATTGCCCCTAAATTCTTAGGCGGCGGAATTCAGGCCTTATTTGGAAATACTACCGAAAGTATGGCAAATGCTGTTTCGCTTCGAGATATTTCCTTCAGGCAAGTCGGTGAGGATCTATGCGTGGAGGGATACCCTCTGTATGAGGAGGACGAAGGCTTTTGTTCACAGGACTTGTTGAAGAATTAGCGTCTATTGTTCGAATTGACGTACGTCAAACCGGTGCGAATGTTGAGCTTCGCGCAAAACACATCATGGATGATATGCACCTTGGTGACAGTATAGCCGTAAATGGTGTTTGTCTGACTGTGGTTCACTTTACCGATACTACTTTTACGCTAGATGCTGTACCTGAAACTTTGCGTAAAACAAATCTCGGAAGATTAAAGCCAGGACAAAAAGTTCATGTTGAACGAGCAATGCGGGCAGACGGGCGGTTTGGCGGACATTTCGTATCTGGGCATATTGACGGGGTCGGAATTATTCGAAGCCGCAAACAAGAAGGAATTGCGACAGTTTTAACAATCGGATCCGCTCCAAACGTTATACGATACATCGTTGAGAAGGGTTCAGTCTGTGTCGACGGTGTAAGCTTAACTGTCATGGATGTAAGCCAAGATGCATTTCGAATTTCGCTCATACCGCACACTGGTTCTGCGACAACTCTTGGAGAAGCACCAGTTGGCACTGAAGTAAATTTGGAATGTGATGTGCTTGCAAAGTATGTTGAGAAATTACTTGGAAAGGGTCAAGGTCAACCAGGTAAAGCTGGAGCAACGACTTTGGAACAATCTGAGGAATCCTTAGGTCATCGCACGCTTGATATTGATTTCTTAGTTCGTAATGGATTTGCATAACACCTGGCTGTTTAGATTTGAATAAAAGCGCCAAAGGACGGATAAGAGATGCTAAGCACAATTGCTGAGGCTATTGAAGATTTAAAAGAGGGCAAAGCAGTAATTGTAGTTGATGACGAAGATAGAGAAAATGAAGGGGATTTTCTTGCTTTAGGTTCTCGTGCAACACCAGATGTAATTAATTTCATGATTACTCACGGTCGTGGTCTCCTTTGCGTCCCGATTACCGAGGACAGAGCGAATCGGCTCGACTTTCAAGCAATGGTAGAACGGAACACGGATTCTTTTGGGACTGCGTTCACAATTTCAGTTGATGAAGCCTCAACGCGCACTGGTATTTCTGCGTTTGAACGTGCACAGACAATCGCAGCCATTGTTAATGAATCAACAAAGCCGAGTGATTTTCGCCGCCCCGGGCACATCTTTCCATTGATAGCCAAGCCGGGCGGTGTCTTGCGCCGTGCAGGGCATACAGAAGCCGCAGTCGATTTAGCGACTCTTTGCGGTGAATCACAAGTTGGAGTTATTTGCGAAATTTTAAATGAAGACGGCACAATGGCTCGTTTGCCGCAGCTTCAAGAAATTGCAAAACAGCACAATCTAAAAATTGTATCCATTGCAGACTTGATTGCGTACCGCAAAGCATCAGAGAAATTGGTCACCCGTCAAGCAACCGCAAAACTTCCGACTGCTTACGGGAATTTCAAAGCGGTGATTTACACAAATCAGGTAAACGATAAGGAACACATTGCACTCGTGAAAGGCGACATTGAAAATGGTGATCCAGTGCTTGTACGCGTCCATTCCGAATGTTTGACTGGGGATGCATTCGGATCTTTAAGGTGTGACTGTGGACCTCAGCTTCACGCAGCTATGCGCCAAATTTCTGAGGAAGGCAGAGGTGTCTTATTGTACCTTCGTCAGGAAGGCAGAGGGATTGGCCTCTTGAACAAAATTCGCGCCTATGCACTTCAGGACGATGGTGCTGATACAGTCGAGGCGAACCATAAGCTTGGTTTTGCAGATGATCTTCGCGATTACGGAATCGGTGCACAAATTCTATACGATTTAGGCGTCCGCGAAATGCGGCTTCTTACAAACAACCCGCGCAAGATCAAAGGAATTGAAGGCCATGGATTGAAAGTCGTCGAGCGTGTACCGCTTGAGGTTGACCATAATCCATACAATGAACAGTATTTAATCACGAAGCGCGATAAACTTGGGCATCTGCTGGAGCAAATTTAACCCAGATTTCTGAGCGGGCAGGATTATTTTGAACAAGGTAGATTGAGGCTTTATTAAGGAATTTGAGAAGCATTTAAGAAAGAAGGAAATTAAATGAACGTCCGGGTATATGAGGGAAACCTAGTTGGCAGTGGTCTAAATATCGGTATTGTCGTTGGTCGATTTAATGAATTTATCACATCTAAGCTTCTATCTGGTGCGCTTGATGCGCTAAAGCGTCATGGGGTAGATGATTCGAACGTAGAAGTTGCATGGGTGCCGGGGGCATTTGAAATTCCATTTGCCGCTAAGGTAATGGCCAAGTCTGGCAAGTATGATGCAGTCATTTCGCTTGGAGCTGTTATCCGTGGAGCAACGCCACATTTTGATTATGTATCTGGCGAAGTCGCAAAAGGTATTGCGAACCTTTCGCTATCACTTGATACGCCAGTTATCTTTGGAGTTCTTACAACTGACAATATTGAACAGGCCATTGAACGAGCAGGTACGAAAGCGGGCAATAAAGGATGGGATGCCGCGTCTGCCGCAATTGAAATGGCAAACCTAAAACGGAGTATGTTAGGTTGATTGATTAAAGTAGTCCCGTAAGGATGAAAAGGCCAAGGGCAGGGTAATATCTCCTTTGGCCTTTTTTGTGCATGAGGAGACGGACATAGAAGAAACTCGCTGAGTTGAGGTATGGGGAATCGGGATAGTTAGGACTAGGACACGGGTACGGCATAATAGCGAGCATTTCGATGAAAACCGTGTGGGCTGGAGTGGTGTATCGAAGATGATAGCCACCATTATGGCAGTAAACGAGTGGGCGGACAGTTGAGTCCGAAGGCGATAGGGCCTCTTATGGCAGTAATCAAGTGGGCGGATCCAGTGGCCCGAAGGTGATAGGCACTCTTATGGTAGTAATCGGGTGGTCGGAAAGGTAGCCCGATGGTAATAGGCACTCTTATGGCAGTAAACGAGTGGGCGGACCCAGCAGCCCGAAGGTGATAGCCACCATTATGGCAGTAATCCAGTGTGCGGACCAGCAGCCCGAAGGCGATAGGGCCTCTTATGGCAGTAAACGAGTGGGCGGATCCAGTGACCCGATGGTGATAGGGCCTCTTATGGTAGTAAACGAGTGGGCGGATCCAGTGACCCGATGGTGTTAGGGCCTCTTATGGTAGTAATCGGGTGGTCGGAAAGGTAGCCCGATGGTAATAGGCACTCTTATGGCAGTAAACGAGTGGGCGGACAGGTAGCCCGAAGATGATAGCCACCATTATGGCAGTAAACGAGTGGGCGGATCCAGTGACCCGATGGTGATAGGGCCTCTTATGGTAGTAATCCAGTGGGC
>JAKADF010000109.1 GCA_021820805.1 Bacillota bacterium | reverse complement strand
TTGATAACCCTGCTAATTCAGACATCCATGAAAAGACAACTGGTGCGGAAATCGTGCGGCAATTTGAAGGAAAACTTGATGCTTTTGTCGCAGGCGTAGGGACAGGCGGTACTTTAACTGGTGTTGGCCATGTGCTCCGCAGAGAAATTCCAGATTGCAAGATAGTGGCGGTAGAGCCAACTGGATCGGCTGTGTTATCCGGCGGTAAACCAGGCCCTCATAAACTGCAAGGCTTAGGTGCTGGATTTATCCCGTCTATTTTAGACACGACTGTTTATGATGAAGTCTTTGCAGTAGAAAATGAAGACGCGTTCGATATTTCTCGGCGTATGGCTGCAAAGGAAGGGGTGCTTGTTGGCATTTCATCTGGTGCCAACATTTTTGCTGCTCTTCAAGTTGCGAAGAGACTCGGCAAAGGTCATAGAGTCCTTGCAATTTCTCCGTCATGTGGTGAACGGTATCTCTCGACACCGTTGTTCCAGTTTGAGCATTAATATGTCGGGGAGTGTGACTGTTAAAGAGCACACTCCCCTCTTCCATGTTAGTGAGTTGCGCTTGTATGCATAGATTGTTCATCAAGAAAAGTAAATAAGTACTTCCACATAAAAATGACTTGAACGAGGAGCAACGGTGCACTTACAGAAGCTGCAATAACATCTAGCAACATTTTTTATACCCCCCGTAATTTGTGGTAGATGTATCGTACTTATTTGTCACACTTTCGTCAAAATTGGAATCAGACTGTTTTATGCTGGTATTCTTCAGCGAAAGTGCTTTCTCTGCCCATATCTACATCTAGCGCTCGATATCGCTGTTATCGACCTTTAGTCATTTATGGTCTGTTACATTAAAATTCCCTTTGAATTCTGGGTTATCTGTACCAGACGGATCCGATGTCATATCAAACCGACCTGCAGTCCATGGTGCAAAAGCAATATCGGACGTCTGGCCTGGGTTTAAGTCCTCTGTGTAAATCCTATAGTAAGGAATCGAAAACTGGTGTACTTTGCGGCCATTATTGACTACGTGTATTTTTACCTGCTGGTTGAGGACGGTCATAACACTATTTGGAACAAAACCATGATCTGTAATGGAAATCTGCAGAGACCTGTCTTTTGCAAAAGCAACGGTGGGGGATATAGATTGCAGCGCTGTTAAAAATGCAAGTGTTCCTGCACATAAACGTAAATTTAACATTTTTAATATCATTTTCCTTCCACAAAAAGTTATGTTTAATATGCAGAGAATGACTGGTAATTATGCTCATAAGAAAAAATCCTCTTTTGGTTTGTACAAGCCCAATCTCCAAATTTCCTTAACATTTTTGTGCTACATTAGGTGTCGGATTAAGATGACACAAGAATTCATATGCCGTATCCATTTAAGAACGGAGATAATGATTATGTGCGGTATTGCCGCAGTTTTGTTGAAGAAGAACATTTATGGTAATGCCCTACAGCAGTTACCTGCAGACAAATTGCAAATCTTTAAAGATGATTTACGAATGACTAGAAATTCCTTAGGAAACTTGAAAGATAATATTGATTCAATGGTGGAAGCAATCGAACATCGAGGACCGGACTCAGTCGGAACTTATATCGGCGACGAAATTGCCCTTGGGATGGCTCGCCTAGCGATTGTCGGCGGTGATTCGGGTGTACAGCCAATTTGGAATGAAGAACGTACAATTGCAGTTATTTGTAATGGAGAAATCTATAATTACCATCAGTTGCATTCTGACTTGGAAGTAAATGGACATACATTTTCGACTGCATCGGATGTAGAGGTCATTGTTCATCTTTATGAACAATATCAAGAGAATTGTATACGTTATTTGGAAGGTACTTTTGCGTTTGTACTTTGGGACAAGGTGCAAGGAAAACTTATTGCAGCAAGGGATAGGCTTGGCGTAAAACCGTTGTATTTCGCAGAGACCGAGAATAGGTTTCTGTTCGCATCAGAAATTCGCGCTCTGCTCTCTGAACCAGATGTAAGCGCACAGTTGGACCAAACGGGTTTTACCGAATATCATACATTTCGATTTGTGCCTGGGGAAAAAACGGTTGTTGCCGGGATTCAAAAACTAGAGCCAGCAGAATTTGTTGTAATTCAGCCGGGCCTTGGTTTGATTCATAGCAGTTACTGGTCAGCAGCAGAGATTCGGGAACCCTCTGTAACACGCGCGCCATATAAGCAAAAAGTGAGACAACTTAAACAAAAGCTGTATGATGCAGTATTAAGCCAAGAAGCATCCTATACGAATTCTGGGATTTTACTCAGCGGGGGCCTGGATTCATCCGCCTTGCTTGCAATGCATTATCGGTTGTTTGGGCAAACTCCCGAAACGTTTACCGTCTCTTTTACGCAACCTCGCGACAAGACAGAAATATGTGAGTATAACGAAATTGATAATGCATCATCTGTTGCGAGATTTTTTGAAGCAAATCATATAAGTGAATGTTATACGCCAAAACAAGTGCTGGCCTCTTTACCTCGTATCATTTCTGACTTAGATGAGCCGATAGCCGATCCGACTGCAATCCCCTTATGGTTCGCCTGCAAGTTGGCCCATCAATCTGGGGTAAAGGTGCTTTTCAGCGGTGAAGGCTTGGACGAGCTGTTTAATGGTTATTCGGTTTACCGTCAGGTGTACTGGCTTAGCGCACTCAACCGAGTTCCAAAAGCAGTTCGGAAATTGATGCTTTATGTGCACAAGAGACTTTGCATTCCAGGAACTGGCGTCTTACAAAAATCCTTATCTCCCGTTGCAGATTGGTATCAAGGGGTTGGGGGCGCATTTCAGGAGCATGAATTAAAAGAATTGCTCACAGATGAAACAATACGAATGCTTAAAATGGATGAAACAAGGGCGTATGCAAACAGGGTTTTGAAGCCGATTCAAAACATGGAAAACCATAAGAGTCAGGATTTGCTGCGTCAAATGACACTTTTTGATCTGAATGCGTGGTTACCTGAAAATACACTTACAAAATCGGACAAGATTTCAATGGCGCATTCAATCGAACTGCGCGTTCCATTTCTGGACAGACAGATTGTTGAATTTGCACTTAAAATGGGCAGACGAGAAAAAATACACGGCAAGACAGGGAAATGGATTGTTCGCAGTGCGCTTGCGGATATCGTGCCGAAAGAAGTTCTTAATCGAAAAAAGGCAGGTTTTCCAGTCCCTTTGTCCGCTTGGATGTTTAACGAATGGAGAGATTTCGTTCTTTCCACATTGCTAAATCCAAATGCGGAGACGAGAGCAATATATAACCCAAGTTTCATAGAAGGGCTTTTCAAAACGCCGGAAAAAGGCCGCAGACGGGCAGCTCGCCTGTTGTGGATATTGCTTTGCTTTGAGCTTTGGGAAACGAATGTTCATTCCCTTTCAAGAAAAAAGCCGCTGCAAAGTTCAGCAGCTTTAAGTACGGCGTCCTATGCGGGAATCTAGACGCTAAAACTGGGCACCATCTAAAAAAGATATCTAGATGGGGCTGGGTAAAATGGGAAATGGTTCACGTTTTGCAATTTGTTCGGCAGCACTTTTTACTATCACGCTTCTATTTTCAATGTCGTACGGGTATGGGCAAAGTAAGCAAATTAAACGATTGACGGTTGAAGCTCTGACTGTACGGGCCCATGAACATGAAGCATCAACTGAGACTGAGGCGCCTCTTCCGATGGATGAAATGCGGCTCGAGCATTCCTTGCCGCAGGCGGATCGTATAATTCATAAGCCTTCCGCCGTAGAAACAAATATGAGGAAGTCTTTGCCTTTCGCAAACTTTTATATTCCGATTTTGGAGTATCATGATGTCAATTTCGTATTGGGTAATCCATATACAATGAGTCCAGCTCAGTTCAATGAGGAAATGTCCTTTCTGAAGAAGCATGGATTTCAAACAATCTCATTAGACGATGTTTATAATGCAATCTACTTAGGTCAAGTGCTGCCAAAACGGCCGATTGTTCTAACATTTGACGATGGTTATACGAGCAGTTTCACATCTGCAACGCCGATTTTAAAAAAGTATGGATTTAAGGCGACAGAATTTATGGTAAGTGGTTTCATCAACAAGAAGGGATTTTTAACAAAGCCACAGTTGCAAGAGATGGTAGAAAGTCATATTTGGCAAATTGGATCGCACACATTAGATCACCCCAACTTAACGAAGCAAAATCCAACACAGTTGCGGCAGCAAGTGTCTGAATCAAGGAAAGACCTATCTGTTGAAGTACATCAGTCGATTGATTATTTTTGTTATCCGTTCGGAGCATACGACGGGAATGTCCTTCGTGCTGTAGCAAAAGCTGGCTATCGGCTGGCAGTTTGCACAGATAACGGATATGCGAATCCTGCAACAGATGGTCCTTATCTTCTGAATCGTATTGCGGTGCATCAAGGATTATCCATCGATACGTTTTCAAAATTGCTGGCCCGGTCACTAGAGTAGATAAGGCGCAGCATAGGGCAACGGTGTGCGGGCAGGGGTAGGGATAGAGCCTTGATGGCGGAAAGCGAGAGGTGTAAAACGGATTCTTATTTTCAGAAAAATTTCATTTAGGCCAGGGATTGCAATGTTGTAAAGCACATATAAAATATAATTTATTTGGATTAAGAATTGTTGTAAACAGATTGGTTTCTTGTTTAAGGCTTTCTACCACGATTATCAAATTGTTTAGTAGCAGCGATGTGAAATTTAGTTAATGAGTGCTTGTAGAGAGGGCTGTCGGCCATATGAAGAAAAAAGCTAAGAAGTTTCTGGCTGGAGTCATGTGCATTGGAATGCTCGCTGCTGCTGCAGATTTGTACGCTCATCATTTATCGGCCACATCCCCTATGACTTCGAATGAGACGATTCATACTGTGACAGTGTCGCGCCAACAGTCTAGCAACATGCAACTATCGAATATTACATCGGAGATATCCAGCATTCCGGCAAAAACGTACTATCGAAATAGAGTTGTCATTGTTACGTTTCATGATATTGCACCAACTGTATATTCTCCATATGTAATTACGCCGTTGCAGTTTACCGAGGACTTGGTTGCAATAAAGGCACGGTTTCACGTCCTTACAAACCACGAATTTATTAACTTTTTGGATCACGAAGGCACGATTCCGCCAAACTCCGTTTTATTGACTTTTGATGATGGGTACCGTGACATGTACACTTATGCTTTACCTGTCTTGCTGTCTTTGCATTTGCAAGGGACGTTTTTCGAGATTGTCGGAACAGCGGATAAACAAGAAACGGAATATTTAAGTTGGAACCAAATTAAAACTATGGCTCATGATGGAATGGTGATTGAAAGCCATACTTACGATTCGCATTACCAGGTGCGTTCCTCAAATGGAGAGATGGAGCCGGTTTTTGACACTCGCATCGTCGCAAATGGAAAACGCGAAACACTCAGTCACTATGATACGCGCGTTTACAATGATTTTAGCCGTGCACGTAAAGAACTTGAAGTGAATACTGGTGATGCAGTTACGCAGTTTGCGTGGCCTTTTGGCTGGGGTACAACAGAATCTACCTATCTAGCAGAACGAGCAGGGTACGGGTACATTTATACAACGACAAATGGATACGTTGCAGCAAATACAGACCATTTTGAAATCCCACGCATCGACATCGGTAAGCCAGGAATTAGCCCGGCTACGGCGTTGAAGTTGATTATCCGTTTCGCAAATATACAGGAGAACCTAGGCGGCGGCGGGCTTCATCACCACCACCACCATGTAACGGAAGTAAACATTGTTGCCGAAACGAATGGCCATAAGCCAGGAAGTACAAAACTAGGTACACAAAAAACGGGAATCAGCAGCATGGTGCATACCAGTGGTACCACAAAGAGCGGAGCACAGAGCTTTGCGAAGAGTTCAACAAAGAAACTTACGACAAACTCTGCAACAGGATCTGCAACAAAAGGATCTGCGACAAGCCGCGTGAGCGGCACTGCGGGTACATCGGGCGCTACGGGTACAGCAGGCCCCTCGGGTACCTCTAAGAGCGGATCCCAATCTGGAATACAATCGACCCAAACTAAATCGCAAAAAGGATTCACCAACAAAACCACAATTGTGAATCATGTGTAATATTTAGCTTTGAGAGAACGGGATGGCGTGCCTAACATGGTGAAGTCCAAGTTTCTGATAGACAACTCTTGTCACTATACCATCAGCACACAGCCCGTTTTTTTCTTGAAACCTTTACAATGCTTCCTCAGTTGATGTTTCAAATTGCCCATCGCAGTAGTCGTGAAAATATCCTAGTTTCTTCAAACGAATCTGGACCAAACGCACGTCTGCTCCAGCCGATCCTAAAGCGAGGTTGCGTAAAGGCTTAAGCGGATCGCCAAGTATTATAACAGGTGTACCGACATGAACCCACTCGAACAACTCCTCAATATTGGAGTTTTGCATGCGTATACATCCACCGCTTACATAGTTGCCAATTGAATACGGCTTGTTGGTACCGTGTATACCATAAATCCCCCATGGAACATTGATGCCGATCCAACGAGTTCCGAAACCGGACCCCCAGTCCCTTTGCTTATTAACAACCCTCCATTCTCCAATTGGAGTTGGTGTCGCGGGCTTGCCTAAAGCAACAGGGAACGCTCGGTAGAGTTTTCTATTTGCATAGACGAATAGTTCTCGTTTGGAAGTATCAATTTTCAGTACAACTTTTCCATGCGGCGATGCTTTCTGCATTTGCTCCGCGAAAGCTGGATTCACAGTTGAATTTACAGACGACGTTAAGACGAAAATTGAACATGCACAGACTATGACACAAGCCCTCTTTATAACTTTACACATATGCTGTTCACGACTTCCCCAGAGCTTATCAGATTCTGAATAGTTTCAAATAATCCACAGTCTATTCTGGTTTTCCCAAGCTTCGATTGTTTCATGTAATGGGAAAATGAGCAGAGTTTGTTTGGCTTTAGGCAAGAAGATGTAGAGCGGGGACTTCGAGGCGCTCGGGGGGCAAGCGGGGAGCGATAGGTGCCGAAACGATCCCTATCGCCCCAGCGGCAGTGTGTGCCCAGAGAGTATAGGTACCGAAATGATCCCTATCGCCCCAGCAGCAGAGCGTGCCCAGAGAGCATAGCTGTCGAAACGATCCCTATCCCCGCAGCGGCAGAGTAAGCTCAGGGAGCATAGCTGCCAAAACGCTCCCTATCGCCCCAGTGGCAGAGCGTGCCCAGAGAAGCATAGCTGCCGAAATGGGGTTAATTACGGTAGGCCTCGGGGCGAGCAGGGAGCGATAGATACCAAAACAGTCCCAATGCTGCTCAGATCGCCCGACCCTAGGCTCCCCCGGATCCCCAGGCCCACCATAGCACAAGCCATTTTAGTGTTGATATTAGTACACACCTGCCCAATCCAGTGCAGAATACTGTGCCGCGGGTAATCTTATTTGTAATTTTGTCAATAGTGATTGGTGAGGATTGTAAAACGGTTCACAGAAACGTATGATGAATTCTCGTAGACTACCTTTGTCCGAATGGATAATTTAAAACGAGGGAGCTGAAAAAAAGAATGAAGTGCAGCGTGAGTAAGAGTGCAGCAGACAGATTGAATTATATTATTCAGCAGCAGGAAGAAAAGACATTGAAAGTTCGTGTGTTTGTGGAACATGCACACGGAGATCATGCGCATTATGGATTGGGTCTTGATGAGCAAAAAGAAAGTGACGAACTTGTTGTTACAGAATCTGGCGCCCAGGTTTTGTTGGAAAAAGGTGTTGATTTTTTGGATGGTGTTGAAATTGATTACGATCCCGCTGATGACAAGTGGGTTGTAGTAAATCCAAGTAAGGGCGGCCACGGCCACCATCATTAATCGGTTGCTGCAGGAATCTGATAGAAAGAAGGGATTCGGGACTATGAGGTTTTTAGTCTTTGGCGCAACTGGACTTACTGGGCAGGAGATTGTGAAACAAGGCCTTGAACTTGGTCATGAAATCACGGCTTTTGTGCGTAATCCGATGAAGCTTACTATTAACCACCCGAACCTTTCTTCCATCGTTGGAGATGTGACTGACACACAAGGCGTCAGAAACGCGGTAGCTGGATATGACGTGGTTGTCTCCGCTCTTGGAACAAGGACGCCATTTAAAGGCGACGTATTTTCGGTAGGCGTAAAAAATATAGCCGATGGGATGCATAGGCATGGAGTCAAGCGATTGGTTGTTATGTCAGCATTTGGTGTCGGTGACAGTCAGAAGAAAGCTTCGTCTCCCTTTTTAAAAATTGCGGCGAGAACAATTTTGAAACCTACTTTCGATGATAAGGCTAAAGGAGAAAGGTACCTTCTGCAAGGTGACCTTGATTTTACTTGTATTCATCCGGTGTTACTCACAAATGGCCCCAAACTAGGATTTGGCAGATATCGAACAGGGGAGCATATTCGCCTTGGAATGATGCCTAAAATTTCTCGGGCAGATGTTGCTGACTTTATGTTGAGAATTGCTGCTGATAAATCTACCATTCGTAAGACTATTGTAATAAGCTACTAGAGCTGAAGTGAAATTCTGCCATTTGCTTTACTCCGTAAAGTATTTTTTCCTGTATCTTTCTGAAACGTCCAAGGCACAAATTCCAGATTTGGCCATTTCCTTTTGCGAACCCACAAAATATCCGATTCGTAAAATCCCCGAACCCGCAAAATCCTATAATCCCATAACCCCAATTATGCCTTATGCTTACGCAACCGTCCTAAGATGAACTAAGTTGAGTGCACTATAAAGGAACACCTGGGCCAAGATGTTCAATTATTATCTTATAATTTGACTAAATTTTGATACACAACATGAATTTCTCAT
>JAKADF010000108.1 GCA_021820805.1 Bacillota bacterium | reverse complement strand
ACGTACCATTGCATTTGGTACAATGGGTTGTTTCAGCATACTTGCTAACTATTTGCGCGATGCTTCCACTAGTGGGGAACCTGGCAGACAGTTTGGGACGCAGCCGTTTGTACAATATCGGTTTCTTGGTTTTTGCCGGAGGTTCTGCCTTGTGCGGGTTGTCTGGTTCAATCGGTTTGTTAATCGGATCGCGAATTTTACAAGCAGTAGGTGCTTCGTTATTAATGGCAAACAGCCAAGCGTTAGTTGTGACGACATTTCCTGTAAACCAGCGTGGGCGTGCATTTGGCATTACAGGTTCAATGGTTTCACTTGGCTCGCTTACCGGCCCAGCTGTGGGCGGAGTGTTGATTGGATATTACGGATGGCCGTCAATTTTCTGGGTGAATGTTCCAATTGGGATTCTTGGCTTTATACTTGGACTGTTTCTTTTACCGAAAGGAACGAAAAGGACCGTTTCACTTGGTGCTTTTGATTATGCAGGTTCCGTGTTGTTTGTCTTTGGTATTGTATTGCTCCTGTACACTGTATCGAACGGAGAATCATGGGGATGGGCATCTGGCAGGAGTTTGCTTTTAATTACTGTTTCAATTTTGATTTTGTTTATGTTTGGAATACGTGAGCGATTCGCTAAAAATCCGATTATAGATTTCTCCCTTTTTAAGAATCGCGTTTTTACTTCAGCCAGTTTTGCAGCCATGCTGTCTTTTATTTCTCTTTTTTGCACGATTACTATTATACCTTTTTACCTGGAAGATGTTTTGCATGCTAGTCCGCAGCTCACGGGTACAGCGTTAATGGCATATCCCTTGGCTATGGCAGTGACAGCGCCTGTTTCTGGTTGGTTATCTGATAAATTTGGCCCTTATCTGCTCACAACAGGTGGACTTTTACTTAATGCGCTGGGTTTTATTCTTCTCACGATGCTCTCAACAAACGTACCAGTATGGCTAGTCGCTTTGCATCTGGCGATATTTGGTATCGGGCAAGGAATGTTTCAATCTCCGAATAATTCAAGCTTGATGAGCACAGCCCCACGTGCCAAGGCAGGCCTGGTTGGTGGGTTAAATGCCCTCGTTCGGAACATTGGCATGGTGCTTGGCATTGCATTGTCCGTTTCTTTGTTTTCAATACGCTTGCATGCACTCACTGGAACAGCAGCTCGAGGGGAACTTTCAGGCGTGCCTGTGCACTCATTTTTCTCCGCTTTGCAGACGGTGTTCTTTGCAGCAGCAGGAGTTTGTATCTTAGGTGCGATTATATCTTCTTTAAGAGGCGGGCAAGCCAAGCTTTCTTCCAACCAGTAAAAAAACCGGGGGCAACCTCACCAACTGTGACATTCATGGCATATACAATGAATACATTTATGTCTTGGCGATTGTATCGATGTAAATAGAATATATTCAGAAAGTTCCATTTTGGGTTTTTGGATGAAAGGGGAAATGTCCGTGAATACACCAGTCCAACCGGCGGTTAAAGCAAGCCCGTCACCGTCAGACAAACCGCTTGTCCGAAAGTTAACTTGGTGGGTATTAATTCTACCAGTAATTATGTTTATTGCGATATCTATACACAGCCTTTTTTGGCTTAATTTTTCTCATGTGATGTCTGGGGTCTTATGACAGGTGCTGATATTTTTATGGGATTTTTTGTAGGCCCTATATTACGTAAATTACTGCCCGATCAGCGTAAAGCGTTCATTAACTGGCTTGTCCCCAAAACGATGATTTATCTACCTGTTCTCGCGTTTACGACTGGTACCGCTGGTTGGATAATGGCTTCGTGGTTGCGTATGATGACCCCCGGGAACCCTGATCGTCCATGGATTATTGGTGCTCTCGTTGTCATTACGATATTAGCTGTTTCTGGATTTGGATTTTTGCTGCCTAACTCAATTCGTACTTATCTTGAATTGCAGAAGGTAAAACCCGACATTGAAAAGGTGTTTAGGCTGAATCGCCGCAATAATTCCTTTGCAGGCTTGCAAGGACTTTTCCAGGTTGTAATCATTTATATTATGGCTCATTTAGCAATGGGATAAATTTTAATAGGGAAAGGTTATGTTTTTTCAACTAAATAAAAACTATGACCACTTGAAGAAACCTAGTGGTCATAGTTTAAAGTTAAACAAGTTAGACTGCAGTCCACCCGCCGTCGATCGCAAGTGTCTGGCCTGTAACCATATCTGAACAAGGGCTGGCAAGATAAATTACGGCTCCGACCAGATCTTCAGGACGTCCTACACGTTGAATCGGCTGCCGGCTAAAGTAAACATTTCTGAAATCAGGATTGTCGAATAACGGTTGTGTCATTGGAGTTAGCAGATAGGTTGGTGCGATGGCATTCACACAAATTCCGTACCTAGCCCACTCTGCAGCTAAGGTGCGTGTTAAATTAACAACCCCAGCCTTGCTCGCTGTATACGAAGCGCGCTCGGCTGAACCAATGAGTCCATTAATTGATGCAATGTTAATAATCTTCCCCCGTGTTTGCTTAAGCATTACCTTTGTCACCGCCTGACTAACGAAAAAGGCGCCTTTCAAATTTACGTTTAAAACCTTATCCCATTCTTCCTCCGTTACTTCTAAAGCAGGTTTGCGAATTATTATTCCAGCGTTGTTTACTAGAATGTCGATGTGTGAAAACTCTGTGCATACCTTATCTACCATTTTTTGAATGCTCACGACATTGGTTACATCAAGCTCTGAAACAAATGCATTCCTACCGATTTTTCTTATAGAAACTGCAGTCTCTTCGGCAAATTTCAATTTATCGTGTAAGTCGGTAACTACCACATTTGCGCCAGCTTCAGCGAGCCCTAAAGCAATGGTCTTGCCAATTCCTGAGCCGCTGCCAGTAACAACAGCTGTCATTCCGTCCAAATCAAAACCGGAAAACTCCATTAGAATGCCTCCTTGTGAAAGAACCTAATCCTATTATTACACGCGTCTTCTGCTGGTAGATAAAATAATATTACTATTCAAATTTATTTGAGCAATAATGTACGTGATTGACCCATGGACACCTAACAATCCAGGTTTGCTCTGCGTCATACTGTCTATGGGCACGACACAGATACGAATGCGGCAGTTGCGGAAGGACTTACGGGGATCCGCCGATGGACATGATAAATGATGAAGTAAAACTTTCTAGGCCATGGGTAGAAAGTATGACAGGTTTTAGTTATTAAGCGATACTAAGAGTGAAAAGCGTTTTTGAGGAGGCTGTGGCATGTCTCTTTTAGTTACGGGTGGTGCAGGGTATATTGGCAGTCACACAGTTGCCGAATTAACTGCACATGGGGAAGAAGTTGTTGTTGTCGATAATTTGGAGACAGGTCACAAGGGTGCAATTGCAGTGCTTGATGTTCCTTTTTATCATATAGACATTCGAGACATGGTGCAGATGTCTAAAATCTTACGGGAGTATGATATTGATACGGTTGTCCACTTTGCTGCTAACTCGCTTGTCGGAGAAAGTGTGCAAAACCCGCTGAAGTACTACGAAAATAATGTTGCTGCAACGGGTAAACTCTTATCGACAATGGTGGAAACGGGCGTCAAAAATATCGTGTTTTCCTCAACAGCAGCTGTTTACGGTGAACCGTCGCACGTGCCAATTGACGAGTTTGACAGCAAGGAACCGACAAACCCTTATGGAGATACGAAGCTTGCGATTGAAAAAATGCTTGATTGGTCTTATCGAGCTTATGGACTTAAATCGATTCGCCTAAGGTACTTTAACGCGGCCGGAGCGCATCCAACTCTTCAGATTGGTGAAGATCATCGCCCAGAAAGTCATTTGATACCCATAGTATTGCAAGTAGCCTTAGGTAAACGTGAGTTTGTGTCCGTGTTCGGCAATGACTATGCAACTGAGGATGGCACATGTATTCGGGATTATATTCATGTGATGGATTTGGCGAGTGCTCACAGGTTAGCTGTACAGAGGCTTCGCAGCAGTGAAGGTGGCGCGGAGTCACTTAACTTAGGCAATGGTAAGGGTTTTTCAGTTAAAGAGGTTATTGAAGTTTCGCGTCTGGTTACTGGCCGCCAAATTCCAGCAGTGGATGTTGAGCGGCGTAAGGGTGATCCGGCCGCACTTGTAGCGTCTTCTTCCTTAGCGAAATCAAAACTTGGTTGGCAGCCCAAATTTGCGGATTTAGCAACCATCGTGTCCAGCGCATGGGATTGGCACAAAGCACACCCGGATGGATATATGGATTAGTACTTTATGGCAGCAGCCTTCCTTGCAAGTGTGGTTCATGCAGGAAGAGATAAAAAAGAAAGGCAACCCTTTTTCGGGGTTGCCTTTCTTTTGCTAGAGGTTCATTGAATTAATAAGACAGATTGGCAGCTGCTTCTTCTTCACTTTCTTCTCTTTCAATAGTTGGTTGCGGAAGTGCACTGTGAGTTCCCCAGAAGAAACATACGAGTGCAACAACAATGATTAGTATTTGGTCAACCGGAGTCTTCAAGGCGCCTATTCCGCCAAAAGTCTTATCTCCAAGATAGGAGATCAAGAGCATTGCAACATAGTAAACGACTAACCATATGGCGGACTTTACTTGTTGTCCCAATGGAACCTTGCTTGTTGGCATCGAGCGGCTTATGACCAAGTACACAACAAACATAATAACTTGCAACCCAATCAGCCAGGAGTCAATTGCCCATCCTGTCCAGTAAATAATGAGTGATGCAATGATAAATGCTAATGGAGCAATAATGTTAATTCCACCAAGACGGAATGGACGGCGGATATCTGGCGCAGTCTTTCTGAGTGCAGCGGCTGAAATTGGTCCAATAATATAGGTCATGACAGTTGCTGATGAAACAACGCCGACCAGTTTACCCCAGGTTGGGAAAGGAAGTGTCCAGAATACTGCTAGTATGAACGATAGCCAAAGTGCAGGACGAGGAATACCTGTTTCAAGGTTAATCTTACCGAATACTTTGAAGAATGTACCATTGCGTGCCCAAGCTAGAACGCAACGTGCAGTCGAAGACAGATAAATATTACCTGTACCACTTGGAGATAGAACCGCGTCAGCGAACAGGAGATTCGCAAGCCACGCTAAACCAAGTGCACCAGCGAGGTTTGCAAACGGTGACTTAAAGGTAACTCCAGCCCAACCGCCGTGCAAGTTAGCAGCTGGTACAGCGCCGACAAAGCTAACTTGCAACAGGATATAGAGAATTGCGCCAAGGGAGATTGCCAAAATAATTGCCAAAGGTACTGTGCGCTGCGGATTTTTTGCCTCACCTGCGAAATCAACCGCTTGCCGGAACCCAAGGAATGCGAAGATGATACCTGCGGTTGAAATCGCTTGCTCAATTCCCGTAAAGCCACCAGGTGCAAAGCCATGTGATGTAAAATTGACCGCTTTGATTTGAGTGAACATTACGATGATTGTTAAGACTGGAACGATAAACTTTATGGACGTTACTACAGAATTTACTTTACCAAAGAGATTTACGCTCCAGTAATTAATTAAGAAGAATAATGCAAGAAGTATGAACTGAACAAACCAGCCTACTACTGTGATACCGCCTGTTGAGGTACCTAACGCAGGCCACCATGTCTGTGCATATCCGCGCATGGCTTCAGCTTCAATACCAGCAACACTTGAATATGCAATTAATGCTGCAAATCCCATTAAAAAGCCTACAATTGGACCGTGTGAATAATCTGGATAACGGATAATACCACCAGCACGCGGTAATGCACTGCCGAGTTCGGCATACACTAAGCCAATGAGCCCGACGGCAATAGCACCGATAACCCATGCTATCCATGCAGAAGGCCCTGCAAGATTGGCACCGTTTTGACTAGCAAAAAGCCAACCAGAACCAATAATTGCTCCGAGGCCTAGAAAAGTAAGATCAAGTAATCCCAGTTGCCGTTTTAATTTTCCCGTTGAGGCACCAGTATTTACTGATCCCGTTTGTGTAGGAATGCTCCCCTGTGCCATATGTTCTCTCCTTTACGTGTTTAATTGCAGAATAAATGGTAATTTCTGATAATTCTAAAACAGAATTCGCTATTTCTATAAAATCCTCCATGTCCCCCCTAATCACTATGTATTTTCAAAGCTTAACCATTACAAAAATTATTATAGTTCAATTAACAAAGCAGTCAAATAATTGGGACTATAATATTTATATCAATTCTTACACACTGAAATCATTTAAGATACAATAGTATTACTATTCCAATTTGTTTGAGCGATAATTTCATATACACTTAAAGTGACAGAGGAGAAGGGCTAAATGAATTTTGCACAGCGGATGAATCGCTTAGGTACAGAAAATGCGTTTGAAGTGTTGGCAGAGGTTAAAAAGTTGGAAGCAATGGGCAAAGACATTATCAGTTTTGCCATTGGCGAGCCGGACTTCAATACACCGGAACATATTAAGGAAGCATGCATCAAAGCGATTCGAGATAATCATACACACTACGGCCCCTCTGCCGGAATATTAGCGCTTCGCGAGATGATTGCAGAATACATAACAAAAACAAGAAAATTACCCTGTCATTCGGATGAAGTCGTTGTAACTGCAGGTGCGAAACCAATTATCTATTTTGTAATTCATGCTTTGGTAAATCCGGGAGATGAAGTCATTTATCCGACTCCTGGCTTCCCAATATACGAATCAGTAATCAATTTTGTCGGAGGTGTTCCCGTACCAGCTGTCCTTCTTGAGGAACACAGTTTCACATTTGATATCGATTCTCTTCGCGAACTAGTTACACCGAAGACAAAATTGATAATCCTGAACAGTCCTCAAAATCCCACAGGTGGTATGTTAACGAAGAAAGACCTCGAAGCCATCGCCGAACTTGCCATTTCAAACGATTTGTGGGTTTTAGCAGACGAGATTTACAGCAGGATTGTGTATGATGGGGATTTTGTGAGTATCAGTTCGATTCCAGGAATGAAGGATAGGACAATTATCCTCGATGGGTTCTCCAAAACTTACGCGATGACTGGCTGGCGAATTGGATATGGAGTCATGAATGAAACATTGGCGAGGTATATAACAAGACTTGTGATGAACTCAGAGTCTTGTACAAATACATTTATTCAACATGCCGCAATTGCGGCGCTGACTGGACCGCAAAATGACGTGCAAGCAATGGTGCAAGAATTTCATGCGAGACGAGACCTGATTGTAGATGGATTAAACAGTATCAAGGGTATCCATTGCCAAGTACCTAAAGGAGCATTCTACGTATTTCCAAACGTCACCGAAGCATGTCGAAACCTTGGTTTAGAGACCGGAAAAGATTTGCAGCACCATCTCCTCTATAACGCACATGTTGCAGTTTTGCCTCGAACATCGTTCGGCGCTAAGGATAATCGGGAAATTGGTGAATTCGTTCGCTTTTCTTACGCAACGTCCAGAGAGAATATCGAACTTGGGTTAAAGCGGATAAAAGAGGCACTAGAGAGGTAGTGTGTCTCTGCCTTTATTTTATGAAGAGCGGGGCAGTGTATTATAACCATGTTTTTCTCATTAAATACTGCCCTCTGTCTTAAACGATGTCTCATATAAGGCCACGATTTGTCGGCAGATTTATGCGTGTTCAAATGAGCAAGTGAATAGTCTCGACCGCGAAAAATGTGTTCGGACATTGCAGACTGTACCCGTGCTGCATCTCGATTAGAAATATTTTGGTAATAATGGAATGGTCTTCAACTGACCGAGTCAACTCAGAAGATACGCTGCCTTCTAATATAAGTTGCAAGTTTTCATATGTTGTACGAGAATTTAATTATGAGTTTTTCCAATTTGGGAGGTGGTATTTTTGCCCTTTGAACCACGTATCGAACACCGCAAAGTTGCGCCTCTTGCCATCGAAGCGCTCGTAGGCGTTGAAAATTATGTAAGAAGCAGTAACCTAGAACCTTCTCTGCTGCATCTAGTGAGAACGCGCGCATCTCAGTTAAATGGTTGTGCGTATTGCTTAGATATTCACACAAAAGATGCGCGTGCAATTGGGGAAACAGAGCAACGCTTATATGCGTTATCTGCTTGGCGAGAAACACCGTTTTACTCGAAGCGCGAACGAGCGGCGCTTGCTTGGACGGAGGCAGTAACAAATATTGCTGATGGGCATGTGCCAGATGAAGTCTATGAGAATGCAAGGCAACAATTTTCCGAAAAGGAACTTGTTGATTTGACAGTAGCAATTATTGCAATAAACGGATGGAACCGTCTGAATATCAGTATGCGTGCAGTTCCTGGATCCTATCAGCCTAGAAAAGGTTAATTTTTCCTGAAGTTTATTCCAATTTGGAGAAGTATATTTGGAATCAAATGGCTCTTAGGCAAATGACATGCTCCAGCCGCACCTATGGGGTTCTACGTGTCATTTGCCTATTTGGTATACAGGAAGTTTGCATACGATTCTATATACAATTTTCGCTGTAAAATCGAGGGGATGTTACATGCTCCGAAAGGCATGGTATGCAGTTATTCCTTCAATAAATTTATCAAAAGATAAACCCGTAAAGGTTACAGTTCACGGAATGGATTTCGTGCTTGTACGGGATGGCACTGGTAATCCACATGCATACAATGCTTATTGCCCTCATCGAGGATGCGACCTGTCACTTGGACTTGTAGAGAATGAGGAAATCATTTGTCCGTTTCATGGATGGAGGTTTAATAAAAGTGGTTCTTGCACCCACATTCCTGCCAATCGTGCAAGTGCAGTAATACCACCGTCAGCTCGGCTTACCACTTATCCAGTACGTGATTATGCAGGCTTAACGTGGATTTACACGTATCCTTTAACCAAGGCAGCAGGGATGGAACCTTGTTTCAAAAGCTTTAAAGAATTTGAGGAAGATGGGTGGAAATACGTTCAT
>JAKADF010000107.1 GCA_021820805.1 Bacillota bacterium | reverse complement strand
CCATGGAGGTATGTTTTTGCTGGCACTGAGTACAGCCGTTGTTGTGGCTGTACTGGTACATCCTGCAAGTAGGATGAGCCGGGTTTTTGGGTGGAAACCGCTGAGATGGATAGGTGTTCGTTCGTACGGAATTTATTTATGGCATTACCCTGTAATCGTTCTGACAACTCCGTTGGATAATTCGGAGTTCAATATACTGCGCTCTGTATTGCAAGTTAGCGCAAGCGTGCTGCTGGCAGCTTGGTCGTGGCGTTTTATAGAGGATCCCATTCGTCATGGAGCCATGGGTCGACTTTGGTCAATGGTGAAAACGAGAGAATGGTGGATTTATCAGATGCGCAGTCGTATGACGGTTCGAAGGTCGTTTGCTCCGGTGGCTACTTTGCTTGTGCTGGGGGTCTCGGGATGTGGTATGGCAGGGTTGATTCCAAAGAGCAATCAAACTTCCACACCGAAAGTGACCAGCAAAGTATCTCCGGGTAACAAAGTGCCTTCACACACAGAGATTTCAAACTCAGCTGTGACGAATTCCACGCAGCCGACTTCGCCGTCTAAAGCTGCACTAGCAAACAACTCAACGACACAGTCGAAAACTCAATCCACAACATCAAAATCTGTGAATAAGTCGAGTTCAATAACTGGAGTATCGTCTCATGTTTCTGGAAGTTCATCTCCAAACACTAGGAATAGCCAGCCGCATGTATCCGGACAAGGGGTCACAGCCATTGGCGATTCGATTATGGTGGACGTTGCACCATATCTCCAGAAGATACTGCCTGGGATTGTCATTTCAGCACATGTTAGCCGGCAACTGTATCAGACACCTGCCGTCGTCGCGCAATTAAAAAAACAAGGAGAACTCGGTAACCGCGTCATAATTGAACTGGGGACAAACGGACCGTTTACTCAGCAACAACTCATCTCGCTTTTACGTTCGCTTGGGAATGTTAAACAAATTATCCTTGTAAACACACGAGATCCCCGTCCGTGGCAAAATGTAGTGAATAAAACCCTTGCTGACGCAGCTGCAACCTTTCCTCACACAAATTTGGTTAATTGGTATGCGGCAAGTACGGGCCACAGTTCATTTTTCTATCCGGATGGCGTTCACTTGAACCCGACTGGTGCCAAGTTTTATGCGTCGTTGCTCATAAACACACTCCAACCTTGATTTTTCCGTAACGCCGATTCATCGGCACTCAGGTCAGCTCTCAAAGCCTGAGCGACCATGCCGTCGCCAAGATTGTCAAACGCGCAGCTGAGGCGGCCGGACTGGATGCATCGAAGTACAGCGGCCACAGGCGGGTGTACAAAAGTGTATCATCATGAGACAGATACGGTATCGGAGTATCGAAATGGTTCGGAGTACATTCGAGAGGGCGACATATTCCGGGAGAATTCGGCTGCTGAACTAGGGTTGTGATGGCGACGATAACCGTAAATATTTTTGAACATCGTCTTGTTTAAGATAGGGTTGGAAAAAAGGTGGTGTATAGGATGACAGTACAAAACTCGTTCCTCGGATTGCTTCCAATGATATTGATCCCATTGGTGCTGATATGTGCTATGTTTGGTGTGTATTTTGTTCTAAAAGCTATATGGGGTACGTGTTTGCACAGCTGCGGCAGTAGGATTTTTAACTCCTCACAAAGACGATAAACCTTCTATTTGTTGATGGCCATATCGTATTGTCTCTGAAGGCATAGGGTTAATTTACGATACCCGTAGCTTGACTCTTCTCCTGAAACCAATTGCAGCAACCATTTTTTGATTTGTTCATCACTAATTGGCTTATTATTTTTTATAAGAGAATAACCAGGTTTCGGTCGTCCACCATTGTAAATCCGAACCTTACCCTGATTTTTTAAACGATGGTAATACGTTGCTTCACTAACGCCGACAATTCTTAGAACTAGAGCAGCTGGATACCCCCTACTTAATCCACTTGCCGGCTATTTCAATTTTGTCCGATAAGCAGGGTTTGCTTTTTTTAATAAGTCACGCAAAATCTCGATCTCCAAATCTTTCTCATCAAGGATTTTCTTGAGTTTGTTGTTCTCCGTCTCAAGCCCCTTGAATTCGTTGGGAGATGGTGCGGCCACCGCTCGACCTGGTGGTTACTTCGCTATTTAGGGCATTCACAAGTATTCGTTTTAAATGGTGGCTTTAAAGCATGGATAGATGCGGGCAAGGAAATTGCTACCGATATCCCACAGCTTAAAAAGGCTACTTTTCCTATTTTGCTTTAGGCAAATTGGGTGGCCAATTACGATACAGTACTGCAGGCTGTAAACCAATCGGAAAGTGCAATTTTGCTCGATTCCAGAATGCCAAAGCGATATACCGGAGAGTATGAATCCATTGACAAAAAGGCCAGTCACATTCCGGAAGCCATCAATGTACTGTGGATAAACGCCATTTTCGAATCCGGAAGTTTCAAGGATGAGGCTGAATTACGCAAATACTTTCAGGCATTATTAGGATCTGAAGATAAAACGAGAAGAAATGTAATCGTATATTGTGGATCCGGTATTAATGCGTGCGGAAACTTACTTGCAATGGAGCTCGCGGGGTTCTCCGGAGCAAAGCTGTATCATGGGAGCTGAAGTGATTGGATCTCGTATCATGACAGTCCAATTGTCACTGGGGTAAACCCGAGGTAGGGAGTCATACAAAACCTTAAAATGGCCGTGCAATATTCGAAGGAGTGTCTTAACCGAGAACGAGCTGTCCGGTCTCTTGATAAACTGGAGCATTAACGGTTCAGTCTATAAACTCTGCCGACAGAGACCCGTCATCAGTCATAAAGCAAATGAAAAGGCCGATGGAAGTCTCTCCATTGTTCCGAAAAATCGAGGGCACGCTCAGCGTATACACATTCTAAATACCGTTTCAGGTGATTCACTTTTTGTTCAACCAAAATTTCATGGATTTCTGATGGGACACGAGGAACGAGGCTGTCTCGTGACTTTCCCAACTTATCGAGCGGGAGAAACATCCGAAGTGTTTTTCGGTACGAGCAGTGTGTTGGATAACGAGGCATACTCCCTGAATCATACTTGGACAGTCTGACTTTAGAAACGTGATCGAACAATAATGAAAATGCATCAAATTGGAGCACGACAAACTGGTTGTGCGGTTCCCTTCTGGAATAAGTTCGCAACATTTTTTGACACATGCGAAGAGTCGGCCAGAGAAATACGTGCTTATCAAGAAATGCTCTGAAAGAACGGATGTCTGTATCGGGATCCATCATGCTCTTTGCGATGAGCAGGTGAGCATTAAGAATGAAAGGATGGTTTTTATAGGTTCCCTCTACTTTCCGGTCTCGTTTACGGCCATCCGCATTTGGATACATTGCATTACTAGAATACAGGGAATCGAAATATGCAATTGAATCCAGGTTTTCCCACCTCATAAAATGGTAGAGTGACTTCCGTTTGCCCGTCTTTGTCATCGTTTCAATTATGTCCATACTCACACTTCTGCCTCAATAAGAAAAAGGTTGCAAGAGCAGGTTTGTTCCGAGAAACAACCTGCACCTCAGTCAACCTAAAGTTTAATCGATAAGCACTCAGACGAATCAGCGAATAAAAATAGCTCTGCTATCTTTTACATAATGCTATGTCCGAACAGCGAATGAGCGATTAGGCTTTGTACTCGACGTCATTGCGATAGGCATCATAAGCCACGGAATATTCCATGACGCGTGCTACCTCTGACATAAATGTTTCGTCGTAGCCGGCACGACGGAGCAAATGAAATCCCATTTCCATACCGGATGCAATTCCGCCAGCCGTGATGATATTACCTGAGTCTACCACACGCGCACGGCTAATTTTGCAGGCTGGAGCAATAGCGGCAAGTCTGTCAATCGGGACCTTTCCATTTGGCGACATTTCCGCCTTGTCTCCTTCTTTTCGGCTCGTTGCTGGTATGTCGTCGAGAAGGCCCATGTTCCCATAGATCCAGCTACCTGTGCAAACACTTGTCAGTAAAGTGCCCTTTTCGATGGAATGGATGAATTCATGAAGTCTTCCGCTGTGCATCTCCTGCCTGGTTCCAGCTCCACCTGGAATCAGGAATGCATTCATCGCAGGCCTGTCGCTAAATGAGTAATTAGGAACGACCGTCAGCCCTGCCTGTAATTGAACCGGATGCATGGAGTCTGCAACCAAAAACACGTCGAGTTCCGGATCATACCTTCTAGCAACGGAGAAAACTCCATATGGAGCTGCGAAATCAACAACTTCGGCATCTTTAAATACATATATTCCAAGGCGAAAACCAGGAATCTTCTTGAACTCTGTCAAAACGTTCACCTCATTAATCATAATTTTTTTCTGTATGACATGTATTTGCACAAGCCTTTTATTGCAGCGTTAGATTTGTTTTTGCATATTCAATAAACCCAAAAGATAGAGGTAGAGCACAAGACACTTCAATAATCTTTTCTATCGTCACTCGAACCTTCCGCTTTTTCTCCGTCTCAAATACGGCTTCTGCTTTTCCAGTTAACTGAAGTGTATGACCATGCATGAAATCCAGAAATAGAAGACCAACATGCGGATTGACCATAATGTCACCAATCGTATTAAACATGGAGTTCCCTACATAATCCGGAAAGTTAAGTTCAGTGTCACTCACGACCTGTATAAAGCCTGGATTTCCACCTTTATGGGACACATCTGCCCCCACTTTGGGATCGGATGAAGATATAAAAAACGTGTCAGCAGTACGAATCCAGTTTTGCTCTTCTTTCGTGAGCGTATTGCCAACAATACGATTTTTCAGCTGCTCATCAGCTGCTCAGTGGGGGAACTAGCAACTCTGCCCTCCAGAAATGTTGGCTTTCTGGTCTGCATATATTTTCCGCAATTGGAGTAAACTTCCTTATAGTAAATCACAAGCCCCTCTGGTGTTAGATGACCCGTTCCGTTTACCCTCATTCTTCTATGGGTAAGGAAGTCTATTGCAATGAATCCAACCGGTTCATCATTATCGAGATTCTCATAAATAGGAACCGTAACAGCAGGCAACGTGTTTACCAAAATGGTTTGTGGATCTGTCGCGTGCGCAAAAACCTGCTTTTCCACCTAAGGCAGTTACCCACATATGTTCATTAGCATCTTTCGTACCAACAATAATCATGTTTTGTACGAACAAAAAATCCTTTGCAATAGGAGGTATCTCAGGACGAACAATGCGCCTTATTTTATTTGCCGTTTCCTGTACTCCAGCAAGAGTCTGTGCTTTAATTTCTCCAGCGTGATACATAAGCTCTCACCTGATTTCTGTAGATCACGGGGCAGACTTGTCTTTAGAAGAAACCACAAGTTGGAGCGTCTTCCACTGGTGCTTTGTTCTGCTTTGCGCCTATTGGTGCATAAACTTCTAATCTTGTACCATCGGGGTCAAAGGAGAAAACACCACCAGATTGACTCCCTTCTTTATGTGGAACAATACCTTCGTACTTGAATGTTGCACCGAGTGATTTTAACTTGTCCTCGATTCTTTTAACATCTTCGATAGAATTAACCTGGAATGACAAGTGATGTAGTCCAGGACGATCCTTTTGGAATTCACCAGTACTTTGTTCCCAAAGCGTCAATATAAGGTTTCCATCGTCACCGAGGAAAACAAACTTCCTGTTTTCAGTACTCGATTCTGTCATAACCGAAAATCCAAAAACGTCCTGATAGAATTTCTTCGAACGCTCCAGGTTTGTGACGTTTAATCCAACGTGCCCAGTTTGGAATTTCACTTTCCTCGCGACATCAGTACTCATGCCCGTTTTCCTCCAATTTTTATGATTTGACTAACTACTAAAACTTACCGTAGACTATTATATGCCTTTGACACTAACCGTTCAACACACAAAACGGAGGTTATAAAAACCATTGCAAAAGGAGAGACTAATTCGTCAATGGCTAAAAAACAGGATTTTATTTTTATTGCAAATTATTTGTGTTTAGATTTTGCGAATACTGAAGTAATTCAAAATAGCAGATTGCTGGATTTGGTACCTACTTTCTGAGAATTCATTCGTTGGCTGGTAACTGCTGATGTTTTAGAAGAAAGTGAAGGAAATCAGTGTTTTGAAATCTGGAAAGGAACACTACTGTCCAAGAAATTGATGGGGGAAGTTTTCGATCTTCGGAAGTCCATTCCTTACTTGTAGATAAAGTTACCGAAAATAACCAATTGCTAATACCTGGAGCGGTACTTGTAGAAAAGGTAAATTCAATTTTCAACCTGTGTCGCGAGTTCAAACAAGTTGAAATCGTAAGTGGTGAGTTTCGTGAAGTCTTTGCATGTGATTCTGTCAATCCTTTTCACCTGCTGTTGCCAATTACTGAATCTGTAAAGGGTAGGGCTAACATTTCATCAGTCCTGGGCGATAAACAAAAGAGAGTCATTCGAGTAATGCAAACGCAATTGTTGCTCAGTGAATGATTCGTATTGCGCATAGGTTCTGACTTTAGGTAGCATAATGCAACCCCAGTTACCTTAAGAAAGAGCAGCAAAGCCCTTTCGGCGATTCATTGGCTGTTTCTCAAAAGTCGAGTATTATTTTGCTAAACCACATATTTTCTTCTCATCTCTGCGTGGAATTCCCATTGTGATTTGTCAAGTGTAAAGGAGCATGGTAGCAAACATGGATTCCGTCAACAACAAAACCCTTAAAGAGTAACCCTAACATTTAGAACTATATTTTATAGAATAACTTTGATAAAGTAAGTGGTAGTGTTTATTATTAAACTAAGTATCATTCTGATTAGAGGACAAAATATAGGAGAGATGAACCTTGGAGAAGTTAATTACTTCCGCTGAGTATGACAGTATCATAAAAAATTCAACGAAACCAATTGTTTTAGAATTCAGTGCAAATTGGTGACCAGGTTGTAAAATGTTGAGGCCGGTGGTCTCTAAGGTAGCAGAAGACGATTCTAATGTGGATTACTATTATGTTAATGTCGACAAATCTGGTGATTTAGCAGAGAAATTTAACGTGTTCAGTATTCCTACGATGGTTCTACTCAAGAATGGCGCTGAGACCAACCGCTCTGTAGGATATATCCCCGAAGACAAGGTTAAACAATTTGCGCATTCATGAGAGACGCTGGTAATTACTAACCTCCCGTATGCGGGCACGGCAAAAATGCCAGCCCATACTAATATGGGAGCTGCGTATGTATGTGGTTAACTACTAAACTTGAGTTTTCGTTCATCACCAGACTAGAGCAGACGCAAATGATACAACTATCACCTTATTTTACCTATCCGATGGCAAACTCGCGGTCGCACGTTTATTTCTTTGCATTTTACTATTTCCCGAAAGTTTAGACCAAGGATTGTACTTACTAGTTCAATTTGGTAGTTATCTCTATCACTTATTTCAAAGAGTTTTTTGGCTCTTCTACAATTCGCTTATTTATGTGACTACGGCTGCCGTATAGCTTTGCGGAAAATACAGTAACAACAAACAGCAAGTGCGTCCTTTACCAATTCTTCATCGTATATTTTTAATTTATCATTTAAAATCACTATATCTACTCCATGAATCCGGCAAAGTTCAAAAATAACGTCGCTTCCAAACCACAGCAATCTGCCTTTGTAGTTCAACATCAAATGATTAATTTGATTCGCTTCAATCAAGAAAATGAGTTCTTTGAGTCCTTTCTTTTGATCGTTTAACCTTGAACCAACATATTCGATAAGTTTGTACGTCTATTCTGGAGTAGCGCAATATAACTCTAGTAGTTGTTTCTGACGTACCAAATTGTCTGTTGTTTTCGGAGTTGAAACGCATGTATAATCGACAGCAATCTTTTTCGATAGTTTTGTTTTTCTTTCCAATATAAAGACTTTTACTTGATCCAAATCATATCATTTGTGACTACCCGGCGTGCGTGCTGATGAGATTTTCTCTTCTCGTCCTCAACGACGATGGGCACCAATCGTCACAGCAATTTCTTCCATTATTATCCTAATAGGTAATTTCATGAGGCGTCCTCCTTTTCCCTACAACACACAAATGATAACGTAAATGTATAATTTCAGTAGATATATTAACTTTAGTATAGATTTTTTATATCAGAATATATATATCTTTTCTATTTGGTTAAGTTGTGACTTCCAGTACTGAGTCGGGCCTGTGATGAAAGATGAGACGTCGAAGAGAATTTCAAAGAACACGGCTTTGGCAACGCGGGAACTAAGCCAGAAACAGTTTGAAGCAATACCTCATACTTTAGACACGAAATAAAAATATTGCCTATATTGGTTTTCAGACTCACGTTAGTTCCCTCATAAAATTTAAGATGTTGTAGCGAATGGCAGGTATTCTGGTTCTAACGTAGAGTAACACTGCCGTTGAGTTATTCAATAAATACTGGGATTTTTGCTCGCAACTAAGTTTTGGCTAGTTCGGCAATTTGTTTAGTATAATCATTCCTCTGTTAGCCAAGGCAACTAACATTGGATGCACAGACTTGTCTTACACATATTCACTAAAAAGTCGAGATCTCAATTTAGACCTTCCAATACCTCAAGGATACGATCACATTCCACAACCATCCCGTACTGTTTATTCGATTTTTGATCACAGACGTCATGTGGAAAATATGTAGTATGTCGTTTTCATCATAATCTTGTGCCCCGAAGAATATATGGGTTTACACCTACTATACAAGCCCAACTATTTCGCATAATTTTCTCCTAAGACTACGGTCATCGCTGGTACAAACCTTGAGATGCTAAACATTAGGATAAAGAATTTTTAAACCATCATGCGTTATGCAGTTGCTGTATGAATTTGGAATTCGTCCGCATTAAAAACTTTACGAAAATAGAAAGAAGCTCTTGACTTTTTCAAAACACCACAACAATCGCCGAGAAGGCATCTGACTGCC
>JAKADF010000106.1 GCA_021820805.1 Bacillota bacterium | reverse complement strand
TCACCTCCTAACTCTATCCTTTCCAAGGGATGATACTCACAGACATAGATTTAAGGATTAGCTGCAAGTTACTCGAAATGATGTTGATATCTGTAAACAGGAACTTAGGCGTATAATGGAAACAAACATTCCGTTACTCTTTTTTCATTCCTTATCTGTTATGTCTCATAAGAGGTTAGGATCCACCTTTTTTTACTTCTGCAGAGTCAGAAAACGCTTTACGCATGCCAGAAAAACTTAAACTTCTGTTAATTGAATATTTTGCTTTTTAAATCTACCTTTCTAGGGAGGTTATCAAATGTTTGAAGCGGTGATTGTAGATGCAATTCGTACCCCGATTGGGAGGCGGAAAGGGGCGCTTGCAAATACCCATCCAGTTGACTTGCTTGGTTACGTTTTATCTAAGCTTGTGGAGCGTAATCACTTAGATGCCGCTCGAGTGGATGATGTGATTATTGGGTGTGTAACACAGGTTGATGAACAGGGGGTAAATATCGCACGCAATGCGTGGCTGTCGGCTGGGCTGCCGGAGTCTGTTCCTGGTACGACACTTGATAGGCAGTGTGGTTCAAGTTTGCAAGCATTGCATTTTGCTGCGCAAGGAGTGATGGCTGGTGCGTATGACATCGTCATTGCTGGAGGAGTTGAATCCATGTCTCGCGTGCCGATGGGGTCGAACTTTACCCGTGCAGGAACTCCTCTTACTGAAGACTTAAAAAATCGTTATCCCTTTCCTGGACCGTGGTTCGACCAAGCGATTGGTGCAGAGATGATTGCAAAAGAATGGGGGTTTACTCGGCATGATTTGGATGCATTTAGTCTAACAAGTCACAAACGCGCAGACAAGGCTCGTTCTGAAGGATGGTTTAAATCTGAGATTATACCAGTACCCATTCAAAATGCAGACGGGGAAACCATTTCGTTTGTACAAGACGAAGGAATCCGCAAAGATACTAGTCTAGATAAAATGGCAGCATTGAAGCCTGCATTTGAGGGGTTATCCCTAATTACTGCGGGAAATGCCAGCCAAATCTCGGACGGAGCAAGTGCGGTACTTGTCATGAGAAAAGAGGTTGCAGAGGCACTTGGATTACGTGCACGTGCACGGTTTATCTCTTTTGCAGTTGTTGGGGTTGATCCCGTTACGATGCTTAAAGGTCCCATCCCGGCAACTGGGAAGGTTCTCGAACGAGCAGGTATGCACATAGATGATATCGATCTGTTTGAAGTAAACGAAGCCTTTGCATCTGTTGTACTTGCATGGCAAAAAGAATGGGGTGTTTCGTTTGACAAACTGAACGTTAAAGGCGGTGCTATTGCACTTGGCCATCCTCTTGGCGCAACTGGAACACGTATTATTGCAGGCCTCTTAAATGAACTGGAGCAGAGACAAAAGCGTTTTGGCCTTGTTGCAATTTGCGAAGGCGGCGGTATGGCGAATGCCACGATTATCGAGCGCATTGATGGATAAGTATCTGTAAGAAGAATGGGACGAGAGGAGCGATTGCGATGGAATTAACCCATAAAACATTTCTAATTACAGGCGGGGGCTCAGGTCTTGGTGCTGCAACTGCCAGGCTCTTTCGGCAATCAAATGCGAATGTAGTAATTTTAGACATCAATGAAGAGATTGGCGAGCAAACAGCTAAAGGGCTTGGTGCTGCATTTGTGAGGACAGATGTAACAGATGAAACAAGTGTGGCATACGCAATTTCCTCAGCTGTTTCAATCCATGGAAGTATTAATGGGGTTGTAAACTGTGCGGGTATTGGTGTTGCTGGCAAGGTCCTTGGTAAAAAGGGCCCTCTCCCGCTTAATCAGTTTTCGCGAGTAATCAGTGTCAATTTGATTGGAACATTTAACGTTATCCGGCTGGCTGCGGAACAAATAGCTAAGTCAGATCTAAATGAGAATGGTGAACGGGGTGTCATTATCAATACTGCCTCTGTAGCAGCATTCGACGGGCAGATTGGGCAAGCCGCATATTCAGCATCAAAAGGGGGCGTCGTGGGTATGACTCTTCCAATTGCACGTGAGCTTGCTGAATATGGAATTCGGGTTGTAAGTATTGCACCAGGGATTTTTGATACGCCAATGCTTGGCTTGTTATCTGAGGAAATACGAAAATCACTTGGAGCCCAAGTTCCGTTTCCCAAACGGCTTGGACACCCGGAAGAGTACGCAGCGCTTGCAAAGCATATCGTCGAAAACCCAATGTTAAATGGAGAAGTGATTCGCCTTGACGGGGCAATCCGCATGGCTCCAAGATAAGTTTCTGCAACCCATTCTTCTGCAACTCATTCCTACATTGAAGGGATGAATGTTATGTGGCTTTCTGGAATTCAAATCGTGGATTTCACCAATTTGCTTCCAGGACCGTACGCGACAATGCGGCTTAGTGATTTAGGAGCAGAAGTTGTCAAAGTTGAGCCGCCAAACGGCGGCGACCCCGCCCGCTATACGGGTCCCGTAGTTTCAGGGTCGGGTGTTGTTTTTACGGCAAATAGCCGCAAAAAAAGATGCGTTGTTATTGATCTCAAAACAGACACTGGTCAAGAACAGGCTCTGTCTCTTGTCAAAGGGGCAGATGTGGTGATTGAAGGGTTTCGCCCAGGGGTAATGAAGAGATTCGGCCTTGATTACAAGTCTGTATCTGTAATTAACCCAAAAGTTGTGTATTGTTCTTTGACTGGTTACGGTCAATCTGGCCCATTTGCGAATCAAGCGGGCCATGATTTGAATTACATGTCTATAAGCGGCATGCTCGCTCAGTTAAGGGACAACAAAGGTGAACCGATTGTTCCAAGTGTCCAATTTGCAGATTTGATAGGTGGAATCGCAGCATCTGAGGCGATACTAGCTGCCCTTGTGAAGCGTGAGAGAACAGGGGAAGGTTCATATATTGATGTTGCGATGACGGATGCACTTATTGGGATGTTGCATGTCCATGCACTTTTACAGTATGAAACTGGTGAGGAACACGGAATCCCTGAATTGAACGGAAGCCTAGTTTGCTACCATCTCTATCAGACAAAAGACGGTCGAACCTTTAGTCTGGGTGCGCTTGAGTCGAAGTTCTGGCGTAATTTCTGTGAGGCGGTTGGCAAGCCAGAATGGGCAAGTGCGGGACTCACCGAAGCAGCAGATGAAAATCCGGTTTATGAAGGAGTAAAGTCCCTTTTTTTATCTAAGCCATTTGCAGAATGGCTAGTATTCTCCGAGAACGTGGATTGTTGTTTGCAACCTGTTTTGAACATATCAGAGGTGCTTAACAGCACTCATGTTAAAGAAAGGCACATTGTCTTTGATAAACAAATCACCACTCGTAAAGGCGGACACCCGAGTTGAGTACACCTGCAACACTAGAAATACCTGCCGCACTCGCTTAAAAGGGGGCAAGACGTGCGTATGGAAACAAACGGAAAGTATGTACTGGCGATAGACCAGGGAACAACAAGTTCCCGCGCTGTTCTTTTTGATAAAAAAGGTAAAATCAGGGGAATTGCACAAAAAGAGTTTACACAAATTTTCCCGCAAAGCGGCTTTGTTTTGCATGATGCGATGGAGATTTGGGGTTCAGTTCAAGGCGTCATTGCAGAAGTTCTGGCAAGCTGTCAAGTTGATGCGAAAAATATTGCGGCGATTGGAATTACAAACCAACGTGAAACTACCGTAGTCTGGGACAGAAATTCTGGCCAGCCAGTCTACTATGCAATTGTCTGGCAGTCGAGGCAAACGGTTGGGATTTGTGAAAATTTGCGTAAAGATGGTTATGAAGAGCTGTTCAAAAATAAAACGGGGCTTTTGATTGATGCATATTTTTCTGGAACGAAAGTGAAGTGGATTTTGGACAATATCCCTGGCGTACGTGAAAAGGCAAATGCAGGTGATCTCCTGTTTGGGACTATTGATACATGGCTTGTTTGGAAGTTGTCTGGCGGTCGTGCTCATGTCACAGACTACACGAACGCCTCGCGTACCCTGATGTACAACATTTTTGACCTTAAATGGGATGACGAATTGCTCGAAATTCTAACGGTTCCAAAATCGATACTACCAGAAGTTCATTCATCTTCTGAGGTGTATGTGAAAACGGATCCTGCTTTATTTTTCGGTGAATCTATCCCGATTTCGGGAATAGCTGGAGATCAACAAGCTGCTTTGTTTGGCCAAGCTTGTTTTGAAGTGGGTATGGCCAAAAATACGTACGGTACGGGCTGTTTTATGTTGATGAATACAGGCGAAAAAGTAGTTCATTCAAAAAATGGTCTGCTGACGACGATTGCCTGGGGGATTAACGGTAAAGTTGAGTACGCGCTTGAAGGCAGTATTTTTGTAGCAGGATCCGCTATTCAATGGCTGCGAGACGGACTTAGAATGTTAAAAAGTGCCCCTGAGAGTGAGGAATACGCAGCAAAGGTGGAATCAACGAACGGTGTCTATGTTGTGCCTGCATTTGTCGGGCTTGGGACGCCGTATTGGGATAGTGATGCAAGAGGTGCAATTTTTGGGCTGACCCGCGGAACGCAGAAGGAGCACTTTGTGCGGGCAACTCTTGAGTCACTTTCATACCAAACGAAAGATGTGTTAGGCGCAATGGAAGCTGATTCCGGAATACATCTAAAAAAATTGCGCGTTGACGGAGGTGCTGCGGCAAACAATTTCCTTTTGCAGTTCCAAAGCGACATGCTTGGTGTGCCTGTTGAACGGCCGGTCATACTCGAGACAACAGCGCTTGGCGCTGCGTATTTAGCAGGACTAGCAGTTTCATTTTGGGAATCACGTGACGAGATAGTGAACAACTGGCATATGGACCAGAAGTTTTCCGTAGGTATGAACGATGATGAAAGAAATAGGCTGTATGGCGGGTGGAAAAGGGCAGTGGCGGCAACGCGTGCCTTTAGATAAAAGTACATAGACGGTCGAGGGGAGATTGCTTATGGGAACAGCCTTTTCTTCGTACAATCGATCCGGGTTGCTTTGCGATTTAGAGCGTGCTAACCTTGACCTCCTTGTAATAGGCGGCGGCATCACTGGCGCAGGGATACTTCTTGATGCAAGGGTGCGCGGCCTTTCGTGTGCACTGATTGAAATGCAAGATTTTGCGGCAGGAACATCCTCTAGATCAACGAAACTTATCCATGGCGGCTTGCGTTATCTGAAACAACTTGAAGTTGGCCTTGTAGCTGAAGTTGGCAGGGAGAGGGCAATTGTTTATGAAAATGGCCCTCATGTGACACGTCCAGAATGGATGCTGCTTCCGATTTATAAAGGGAGCAAGTATGGGAAGCTTATGACTTCCATCGGGATCCGCTTATACGACTTTCTCGCTGGCGTGAAACGCAGGGAGAGGCGGCAAATGCTGACAGCCGAGCAGGCACTTGCTAAAGAACCCCTTCTTAAGCAGGAAGGGCTGATTGGTGCAGGATTTTATGTTGAATACCGTACTGATGACGCGAGGCTTACGCTTGAGGTTATAAAAGAAGCACATAGGCGTGGCGCAATTGCATTGAACTATGTGAAGGCAGTATCGTTCATACACGAGTCAGGCAAGATTTCCTGTGTACATGCAAAGGATATTCTTACAGGGAAGGAATTTGACATCTTTGCGAAGGTGATTGTAAATGCAACCGGACCCTTTGCAGATAAAGTGCGGGAAATCGACGGATCGAAACGAGGGAAAACACTCCACCTTACAAAAGGAGTACATATTGTCGTCGATAAAACTCGATTCCCTCTTCAAAATCCAGTGTATTTCGATGTAACTGATGGACGCATGATTTTTGCAATACCACGGGGTGGAAAAGCGTACATTGGCACAACGGATACGAATTTCTACGATGATGATGTAAGTGCATGCGGCAACTTGGCTTATCCTCGTGTGACTAAAGACGACATATTGTATCTCATAGATGCAGTCAATTTTATGTTTCCTTCAACCAAACTTCTGCCAGGAGATGTTGAATCGTGCTTTGCTGGTGTTCGCCCCCTTATTCATGAAGAAGGAAAAGCTCCATCTGAGATTTCACGTCGAGATGAAATATTTGATTCCCCTACCGGGCTTATTACAATTGCAGGCGGTAAACTGACAGGGTATCGAAAAATGGCAGAGAAGGTTGTAGATATCGTTTGTGAACGGCTTTCGGAGGATTTAATTAATCGAACAAAGAAAAGGGCTTCAGGCTACCCAAAATGCCGGACAGACAAGGTGCCAATTTCGGGCGGCAAGTTTGGCGGTTCTGGCTATTTTCCGTTATTTGTAGAAGCGTTGACTCGTGAAGGTGTATCACTTGGGCTAAGAGAGGAGGAAGCAAACAAACTGGCAACTAGGTACGGCATAAACATCGAAATGTTGTATGACTATTTACGGTCAAGGCAAGACGAAATGGAAAACAGCGGTCTATCTCCTGAAGTTTTCACCACACTCACTTATGCACTAGAATGTGAACTTACTTGTACCCCTTCAGACTTTTTTATCAGACGAACAGGCAGCTTGTTCTTTGACATTGATTGGCTCCAAAAATGGAAAGGACCTGTCATAAACTACATGGCTGAAAAACTAAGCTGGCCCCCCGAACAAACCGCAATTTTTATGGCGGATTTGGAGCAAAGAATTGTTGATTCGACGGAGGCTGTATAGAAGCGGCCAAGTGAAACGTTTTAGCTGGACGTACTTCACTAACCTTGTTTGCTGTCTTCTGTGACAGTGGAAAATGAGTTGCCTCTTGCAATTTTATTTTTGTTGTAATTAATAATTCTTGCTGTGATGAAAATCGAAAGTACTGACAATATCCCATGCCATGCCCCAACAGAATAAAAACCAGAAGCGACGGCCAGGAAATCAAAGAAAAAATTAACTGTCCCCGGTTTCCATCCAAACCGTTTCAGGCAATACATGGCGAGAATGTTGAAACCTCCGAGTGAGGATTGATTCAGAAATACTCCTGACACACCGAGTCCAATTAAGGTTCCAGCAATTGGAGCACCGAGTATGGGCGGGATAGGAATCGACGGAAGTAAGGAATCGATGCCTGTTGAAAGTGACATCCAAGTAACTGCGAGAACTGTTCGAAGCGTAAAGGTGGGTCCAATTCCTTTAAACGAGATTAAGTAAAACGGGAGATTCATGACAAAAAATACTGCATAAAATGGCACTCCGGTAAGATAGGTCACAGAAAGGGACAATCCTCCAGTACCCCCGGTAACGAGTCGTGCGTGGTGCAATACAATTACGCCTATTGCTGTTAGAAACGAATAAATTAATATTTTTAGATATGCCATGGTCGTAAATTCCCTTCGGGAATAATTCCACGGACCTCTGCGTTTGGTCCTTTGCTCTATTTATTCGGCCGCAGAATGTATGCTTCCTTCTAGACTGGGTACTTGGATTGCTATACTGTCATGTTGTATAAATGTTCTGCCTATTTCGCAATTAATAGAGTCCCATTTAAGAAGGGAGACTTTCAGCATGAGTGCAGGGAATATTGCTGATATTGTAACTGAATATTACCGAGTTCCATTATCAGAAGATATGGGAGATGCAAAACACGGAATTCATACTCACTTCGAGTTGCCAATTGTGAAAGTTATTTTGGAAAACGGCAATGTAGGAATAGGGTATACGTACACTGGGGGTTTTGGCGGCAGAGCAATTTGCAACATGATTGAACATGATCTTAAACCCTTTCTTTTAGGCAAAGATGCAAGTTGTGTTGAAAAACTTTGGGAAGAAATGAATTGGAAAATACATTATGTTGGAAGAGGCGGTATTGCCTCCTTTGCAGTCTCTGCTATAGATATTGCGCTATGGGACTTGCGAGCCAAAAAGGCTGATGAGCCTTTGTGGAAACTCTTAGGGGGATCTAACAACAGTGCTAAATCTTATGCCGGTGCAATTGATTTAAATTTTTCTATCGATAAGCTCTTAAGAAATATTCAAGGATACTTAGATAGTGGATTTTGTGCTGTAAAAATTAAGTTGGGACAAGAAAGATTAGAAGAGGATATAGAACGTGTAGCTGCCGTACGTAATTTAATCGGGCCGGATATCGTATTTATGGTAGATGCGAATATGAAGTGGTCTATTGCAACTGCGATAAAAGCAGCAAAACTTCTAAAACAGTACGACATTTTGTGGCTTGAAGAGCCAACAATTCCTGATGATTATGATGGGTATCATCGCATTTCTAAAGAGGGTGGATTAGCGGTTGCAGCAGGCGAGAACCTTCACACAGTTCACGAATTCCAGAATATGATTTGTCGAGGAAACATCGATTATCCACAACCAGATGCTTCTAATATTGGCGGGATTACAGGCTGGCTAAAAGTGGCGCATCTAGCGGAAATACATAACTTACCGATATGCACGCATGGAATGCAAGAACTCCATGTCAGTTTGATGTCAGCGATGCCCCATGCATCTTATCTTGAAGTGCACAGTTTTCCGATTGATAAGTATACAACACGTCCGCTCGTCCTAGAAAACGGCAGAGCAACAGCTCCATATACACCAGGGACTGGTGTGAAATTCCGTTTTGAACTTTTGCGGGAATATAAAATGACGTTTTGATTAGTTGAAGTGGTTTGAAGGAGGTCGAATGATGGGAGTTTTAGACCAATTTAAATTGAATGGAAAGACAGCTTTAGTTACTGGGGCCAAGAGGGGAATCGGAAAAGCGATGGCACTTGCCCTCGCAGAAGCAGGTGCTGACATTATTGGTGTAAGTGCATCCTTAGAGGAAAACGGAAGCGATATTGAACGGGAAGTAGTGTCTTTGGGGCGGAACTTTAAAGGACATACATGCGATTTTTCAGATCGCGCGGTACTCTATTCATTTATTAAGCGAGTCAAGGAGCAAAATCCGGTAATTGATATTCTTGTGAACAATGCTGGGACAATCCTCCGTAAACCAGCGGCTATTCATAG
>JAKADF010000105.1 GCA_021820805.1 Bacillota bacterium | reverse complement strand
CGACAATCCAGGTCCGTAGAATTCGACGAATTTACCAACAACGCCCTTATTCCGAAGCAAGTTTGTTATGGTAAGAGCCATGTCTGTTGCAGTTGAGCCTTCAGGCAATTGGCCTGTAAGTTTGAAACCGACAACTTCTGGCAACAGCATGTACAGCGGTTGTCCGAGCATGCATGCTTCAGCTTCAATACCGCCAACGCCCCAACCGAGAACACCAATACCATTAATCATGGTTGTGTGAGAGTCTGTACCTACCAAGGAGTCTGGGAAAATCGTATTTTCGCCGTTTACTACTCGTTCTTGAACAACTTTACCTAGATATTCTAGATTAACCTGGTGAATAATACCAGCTCCAGGTGGAACGACCCTAAAGTTTTCAAATGACTTTTGAGCCCAACGCAGGAATTTGTAACGTTCGCCATTACGTTCGAATTCACGTTTGATGTTATATTCAAGAGCCTCTTCTGTACCAAACATGTCGACTTGAACAGAGTGGTCAATAACGAGGTCAACAGGGATAAGCGGATTGATTCGACGAGGGTCGCCGCCAAGACGATCCATTGCTGAACGCAGTGCAGCAAGGTCAACAACTGCCGGTACTCCAGTGAAGTCTTGAAGCACGATACGTGCTGGCTTATACGGGATATCCGCTTCTTTAGGCGATTTAGCATTCCACTCTGCCAAATCTTTCACATGTTCTTCAGTAACTGTTTTGCCGTCAAACTGCCGAAGAACAGATTCTAGAAGAACTTTGATTGAAAATGGCAATCTGGATACGTTTCCGATGCCCTTTTCTTCAAGTGCTTTTAAGTCATAATATGTGTATTCCTTTTTGCCGACGGACAATTTCTTTTTTGAATCATATAGTCCGTTTGGTAGGTTTGCCATTGCCTTTCCACTCCTTTATTACCAGTCACATCCTTCTCATTGTCTCAAAAGGCATTTATGTTTGTCGAATAACAATTAAAAATGCCGATGGCGATATTCAGATTTTCAATTTATTCGACATTCCTATGACATTTTAGAAATGAGTTTATTCTCACTCTACATCGTTTCAAGATATATTTGCAAGAAATGATATAGATTATTTTGGGAAATCCTTTGTTCGTCCGTGTATAATTGAACATTATGATTTTAGACAACTGTCATTTTTAAAATGAAGGAGTTTGTATACGTGTCTGATATTCGTAAAGAGCGGCTGTATTATGACCAAAGTGATTTATTCGTATTTGAAGCAAAAGTAGTTGAACAAGTGAAACACGATGACAAATGGCTTGTCCGATTAGATAAAACCGCCTTTTATCCAACCTCTGGGGGACAACCGCACGATATCGGATGGCTCGGATCTTCAAGAGTTGTTGATGTTTTTGTCATGGATGACGCAGTTTATCATCTTGTTGATTCTCCGTGTGCCATTCTCGAGTTTGTAGAAGGCAGAATCGATATCGAAAGGCGTGTTGATCATATGCAGCAACATGCAGGACAGCATATTATTTCTGCATGTTTCGAACAAAAGTATGACATTGATACAGTAGGGTTTCACTTAGGAGATGAATTTGTCACCATCGACTTGGATGTGTCTATTCTCAGTGAAGATAAATTACAAAAAGTTGAACGGATGGCAAATCAGATTGTATTTGATGATAGAAAAATTTCTTCCGTATTTGTTACACCGTCAAAACTGAACGAATTTCATCTAAGGCATGCACCAAAGGTAAATGAGAATATTCGAATTGTGCAAATTGAGGCATTCGACAATAATGCATGCGGCGGCACGCATCCGTCTAGTACGGGGAAAGTTGGACAAATTAAACTATTAAAAACTGAAAAAGTAAGAAGTGGGATTCGTTTATGGTTTGTTTGCGGCAGCCGAGCGCTTCGCGAACACAATAAAAGTCATTCGGTTATTCAACAATTGGGGAGAGTTTTTTCAACGGGCAGGGAAGAGATAATCGATTCTGTTGAAAAGCACATGTTCGCTTATCAGGAGCAGAAAAAGCAAAATGCACTCCTCGTAAATCGGCTGGCGGTTATGGAAGCAAAACAACTATATATGAGCTCCGAAATTCAAAATGATAACAGTCTTTTGTGCTGTACCGTAATTGAAGTAATTCCGGGAATTAGTTATTTAAAATTTCTTATCAAAAACTATGAAACATTTGCAATGTCGAGGCCGTATATGCTGGCACTTGTTGCCCAAATTGACAATCGTGTGTTCGTTCAGGTCGCTTGTTCAGGCCAAGGAGTTAGATCAGCTAACGAATGGATAAAACCATTATTCAGCACGTTTAGAGGAAAAGGAGGAGGGAATGAACATTTTGCACAAGGGTCCATTACCGCTCCCTCGGACGGCAACAACTCATTACTCGCAAAACAATTCGTGCATTTTCTTAAATCCGCTGTTCCTCAGATTTAAAATGGCGAGGAGGCAAGGGGCCGAGGTACTGAAATAAATTGGTTTGGATTCGTCCATTATATAATTTTCTTTTTTTATCAGCCCGTTTTCCAAACAGTTTTTCGAACATGGGATGGGAAGTGATGATAAAGTAGGACCAAGTTTCCTCTTTAAGGAACGCCCTGCCCATTTTGTGGTAGAGGCGTTCGACTTCTTTTTTGTCATATAAACGTTCTCCATAAGGAGGATTCGTAACAATGCACCCATAGGACAAGTTTGTATGAAAAGCGGCAACATCCTTCTGTGTCAACTTGATGTGCGAGCCAACCCCGGCAGTACGGATATGGTATTCTGCCAGGGAAAGTACTTCTCTATCAATGTCCGAAGCAAAAATTTCTAGTTTAGCATCTCGTTTAACCAAATCATCTGCTTCATTACGCGCATGTTTCCATTCATTTAAGAAAAGGAGCGGCCATTCCTCGGATGCAAAGGTTCGTTTTGCCCCTGGTGCCATATTAAGACCTATCATGGCTGCTTCAATTGCAATAGTTCCTGAGCCACAAAGCGGATCGGCAAAAGGACGGTGGCCCTGCCAACGACTTAGTAAAACTAATGAAGCTGCAAGCGTTTCTTTGATAGGTGCGAGTGCAGTAAGTTTCCGATAACCTCGCTTATGCAGGCCTTGGCCGCTAGTATCTATTGTTAATAATGCACGGTCATTATGTAAAGCGACCTCTATGCCGTAAAGTGGGCCGGACTCAGGAAATACTTGAATGTCATATGCTCGCTTTAACGCTTCGACAACGGCCTTTTTTACGATGCTTTGGCATGCGGGTGCACTTGAAAGTACAGATTTGACGGTTCTGCATTCGACTGGAAAGCGTGCGTCCTCATCTAAAAAATTCTCCCATTGCAACGCCTTTGTTTGCTCAAAAAGGGCATCAAATGTGACTGCTTCAAATTCGCCCATTTTAATCAAAATCCGGTCAGCAGACCGAATCCACAAATTTGTTCTCGCAATCGCGCTTACATCTCCCGTGAATTCCACATAACCGTTAAACGATTTGGTATTTGTATAACCAAGTTGATGCAGTTCCCTTGCTACTACAGCTTCGAGGCCTATAGCACTTGTTGCGATTAGTTGTAAGTTAGGCATGTGTGTTTCCTTTCTAAAATCAAAAATCGCCGACTCTTGTTAACGCAAATAATCAGCGAGCAAGCAAGACAACAATCATTGAAGCAAGTGAAAAACAGGCACTGACTATATACATGACCGCGACTGTTTGTACTTGAGAAAATCCCGCTTTTAATAGACGGTGGTGTCCATGATTTTGATCTGGCTTATATACAGGTTTCCCCTGAATGGCACGTTCGATAACAACACGTATACCATCGAATATCGGAACACCAAGTGCGAGTACTGGAACAATAATGGATACGAGCGTAGCAGATTTGAATGCGCCGATTACAGAGATTGACGCAAGCAAAAATCCAATTACGGTTGACCCGGCATCCCCCATAATAATTCGCGCCGGATAAAAATTATGGCGCAGAAAGCCAAGAGATGAGCCCATCAGACAAGATGCAAGAACAGCAGACGTTATGTCACCTTTCAGGATAGCAATGAACAGGAGAGTACATGCCGAAATTGCAGCAATTCCAGCGGCAAGACCGTCAACACCATCCAAAAAGTTAAATACGTTGATAACCCCGACAATCCATACTACGGTGATGATGAGGGAAAGTGAAACAGGAAGAGCCATAAAATCATGATGTCCTATAGGAGAAGTGAAGCCTCGAATGGTGCCTCCAAATAATGCCACCAGCGTAGCAGACACAATTTGTAAAATGAAACGAATACCTGCTGAAAAATCTTTTTTTCGCGTTTTATAAAAGTCATCAACCAGCCCAATAGCAAATAAAATTGCGGCTCCAATAAAGACGCCGATATATGGTTTTGGCAGATTTCCCGATATTGCTGAAAATGCGAATCCTGCAACTAAAAAGCCAGCAACAATTGCGACACCGCCGAGTAATGGCAGCGGATCACGATGGATTTTTCGCGCATTTGGCATATCAACAAAGTGCCAGCGTAAGGCATATTTTCGCAGGATAGGCACTAACAAAAATGCAATCAGGAATGCAATTATCCCCGGCAACCAATTTTGCATTGATTAAAGACTTCCTTTCATTTTTTGAACAGCAAACATATCAATTATAGAAGCTAACTAAAGCTGATTATACTAGAGTCCCGAGCATGTGACCAATATTTAAAACAGCACGTCCACATTCTAATGCATGCAATCAGCCTTGGACGGTTATATTTCCTCTTAGGCAACAAACTTATGTAACCCTAAGAAGGGATGTTTATAGTGGCTGTTATTGACGCAGTAATTCAAAATAAGCATAGAAGGGTATCGATAAAAGATTATATTTCTATAACAAAGGTTGGCATCACTACAGCAAACTTGATGTCTACTTTTGCAGGGCTTTGGGTTGGAGCCCATGGGCATCCGGACTTCATTACGACCGTTTCCACCATTATCGGTACAGCGTTAGTTGTAGCATCGGGTGCGGCACTCAACAATTATATTGATCGTGATATTGACCATCGAATGAAACGAACAAAAGAGAGAGCTGTCGCATCTGGCAGAGTAACTGCCAATGAAGCATTTACCCTCGGTATATCACTTGGTACCTTAGGTATTGTGATTCTGGCAGCAGGATCTGGCATTGCAGCTTCGGGTTGTGCATTTATCGGGCTCATTATGTATGCGTATGTGTACACTGTCTGGTTGAAACGTACCAGTACATTAAGTACTGTTCTCGGAGGAATCGCCGGTGCAATGCCGCCTTTGGTAGGTTTCGCAGCAGGAAGTAAAGGGATTTTGGGATTGGATGCTCTATTTGTATTTTTGTTGTTCTTTTTTTGGCAGCCGCCGCATTTCTTTCCCCTTGCAATGAAACGTGTGCAAGAATATAGAGCCGCGGGAATACCAATGCTTCCAGTTGTAAAGGGCTTTGAAGCGACGAAAAGACAAATTATCTTATACACAATTCTCATGGTGGCTGCTTCCTTTTTATTATACACTCAGGGCATTGAAGGGATCTTATACCTTATTACAGCACTTGTACTTGGCGGTCTGTACATATTTCGTGCTTTGCAAGGACTATACGCAAAAAATGATATTGCTTGGGCAAATAAAGTTTTTGGTTTTTCTTTGTTGTATTTAACTATTATGTCTGCGGCATTAGTCGTTGGAGTCAAGTAAAAAATGTCCGGCAGAAGAGTATTCAACTGCCGGACATTTTTTATTTTGTGTTATGTGGTTTTACCCTAGTCCATTTACGGTTTCTGTTTGTTGTGTGCGGAAAATAATCGCCCCTCTTTAAGTGCACGATGTTCGGGTTATGGATTCCAGCACTGTCCGGGTGTTCACCAACTTTCAATATAGTCTCCGTCATTTGGGACTTCCCACCCAGGCTCGAATCGCATATGTTGTCCCATCTGCATCACCTCTTGATTAGTATGAAGCTGGCGAGTGCAGATATACGACCTTCCCAATGGATCGATTGGCTAGTTTTAGAGGGCTTAAGTTACTTTGTGTTATGCCAGCGTAACATCCTTACTCAAATACACGTCTTGAATTAAGTTCAGGAGTTCTACGCCTTCCTTCATTGGACGTTGGAAAGCTTTACGGCCCGATATAAGGCCCATGCCGCCAGCACGCTTGTTGATAACTGCTGTTTTAACGGCATCTGCAAAATCATTTTTGCCAGAAGCACCGCCCGAATTAATCAAACCGATTTTGCCCATATAACAATTTGCGACTTGATATCGTGCAAGATCAATTGGGTGATCACTCGTGAGTTCAGTATATATACGTTCATCTGTTTTACCGTAGCTGCTGCCGCCCATGTTTAAAGCCTTAAAACCGCCGTTTGTCTCTGGAAGCTTTTGCTTAATGATGTCGGCTTCAATGGTTACACCGATATGGTTTGCCTGTCCTGTAAGGTCTGTCGCTACATGGTAATCAACTCCGTCTTTCTTAAAGGCCGGGTTACGAAGATAGCACCAAAGAATCGTGAACATACCAAGTTCATGTGCTTCATGAAATGCTGCACTAATTTCTTGAAGCTGCCTTGTCGACTGATCGGAGCCGAAGTAGATAGTTGCACCGACGCCCGCAGCGCCAAGCTCCCATGCTTGATGGACGTCTGCAAAGAGGATTTGGTCAAATTTGTTTGGGTAAGTCAAAAGCTCATTATGATTGATTTTTACGATATATGGAATCTTATGTGCATACTTCCTAGATGTTAATGCAAGAACGCCTAAGGTCGATGCAACGCCATTGCAGCCGCCTTCAATTGCCAATTTAACAATATTTTCAGGATCAAAGTAATCAGGGTTCTTTGCAAACGACGCACCAGCTGAGTGCTCAATTCCCTGGTCTACAGGGAGAATGGAGACGTAACCTGTATTTGCTAAACGGCCCGCGCTGAAGAGTGCTTGTAAATTACGCAAAACCTGATTGCTTCTGTTTGATGCGGCATAAACTTCACTCACCGTTTCAGGTGATGGAGTTGTAAGCCTGGATTGAGGTATGGTTTTGCTTTCGTAATCTAAGTAGTAACTTGCTTCTGAACCAAGATAAGAACGGATTTTATCAATCATTTAGCAACACCCCTGTCATTAGCATCGATTCTAAATAATAAAGGACGATTTACAACCATTCATACTGTACCAAAATCAGACCCATTCAAAAAGCCATAAGTGTAAATCGCCTCTTCTTTATTGTTTGTAGTTGACGTATCGCTTAGTAATCAGTAAAATCAACTCATCATCTTTAGCGTATTAGCGAACTAAAGCAAAATTTCTTTGAGAGTGACTAAAGTGTATATAACTAGTTTATATAATACGAATAAAAGTTTGACACAAAGTCGGAATGAATATGGAAACGTGGTGACAAATGGATAATACAAACAGCACAAATAATGCAAACAGTTCAACTTTAAACCAATTTGCAAGACGGACTGTCGGTATGCGAGATGGGTATCCAGACTTTGCGAAGCGACGTAGACGTCTTGAAACAGAACTTCTAAATTGTTTTGATGCTTTTAATTTTGAACTGGTATCGAGCGGGATATTTGAATATGTGGACACTTTGCTTCGCGCTCGTCCTGCAAGTGAAGCGCATGATTGGGTGCAATTGTTTGATGAATCAGGCAAAGCTGTTGCCCTTAGACCTGAGATGACTCCGTCCATCGCACGTATGGCTGCACCAATTCTTGCAGCAGGAAAAGGGCCTGTCAGATGGTGTTATGCAGAACGGGTATATAGTCGTACGAATGACCCTGCATCTTTGTCCTGGGCAAGTGGAAAAGCGGCAGAATCAACTCAAGTTGGTGTAGAACTCCTGGGGGACTTTGGCGCATTAGTGGATGCTGAAATGATTCAGTTGTGTCAGACAGCAATTGCGAGACTCTATATTGAAAATGCGCAAATCATTGTGAGTCATGCATTGTTTGCTCCTTCCTTTTTACTTGCGTCAGGTATCTCAGAAGGACTTATTGATGCACTTTTAGAGCGTCTGACAAAGGGTGACTACGTTGGTTTTAGACAACTTATTTTGGAAGATGGCATCGAAATAGATGTTTTACGTGCACTTCGCGCTTGTAATCCTTACAATCCAGAAACTTTCCGAACAGAACTCCTAAAAAGAGAAAATACAAAAGCGCTGGATAAGGCATTGTCATCTTGGCATGAGCTTGTTGAGCTGGCAAATACGCTTAAGATGCGCGGAATAAAAAATGAAGTTTCATTTGATTTAACCCTTCATCGTGACGTCAGTTACTATACAGGAATTGTGTTTGAGGCATTTGCGCCTGGTGTTGGTGCACCTATTGCACTTGGGGGAAGGTACGATGACTTGCTTGCCCAGTTTGGTGCACCTGCACCTGCAATAGGATTCACATTTGAGTTGGAACGGGTACTCTCGGCAAAAACAGAGTCGGGCTTACTCTCTTCAACCTGGAAGGGAGATGATGGCGCACCGTGTTAACGATTGCACTTGCAAAAGGCCGTACTCTGGATGCACTGTTGCCAATTTGGCGGAAAGCTGGAATTGAAGAACCTAATGACTTAGATGAAAGCCGTGCGCTCGTGTTCGAAGTTGAATCTTTACGCTATGGGCAGCTCCGTTATTTATTGGCTAAACCGGTAGACGTGCCTGCATATGTTGCATATGGCGTTGCTGATATCGGCGTTGTCGGAAAGGATGTTCTCCTTGAGGACGATAAAGAAATTTATGAGTTGTTAGATCTAGGTGTTGCCAGATGCAAGCTGTGTGTCGCGGGACCTGTTAGCAATAAGCAAACCCGTCCAGAGCGAGTAGCAACAAAATATCCAAAACTGGCAGATAACTATTTTCGCAGCCATGGACAGGCCATTGAAATTGTACCCCTTAGCGGATCGATTGAACTTGCTGCAGTTATCGGACTTACTGACAGAATATTTGATCTCGTTCAGACCGGAGAAACACTGC
>JAKADF010000104.1 GCA_021820805.1 Bacillota bacterium | reverse complement strand
ATTTTATTGATGGCGAATTTTGCGATGGAGTTGCAGGAAAAACGTTTACCACAATCAATCCGACATCGAACGAAGTGATTACGGCTGTAGCAGAGGGATTTGCGGAAGATATTGATCGCGCGGTCAGAGCAGCACACCGGGCTTTCCATGAAGGTCCTTGGCATGACATGAAGGTAAAAGACAGGGTAGCACTGATGAACGAAGTTGCGGATGGAATTGAGGCAAATGCCGATGAGTTGGCCTATATTGAGACCCTTGATACAGGGTTGCCGATTAGTCAGACACGTGGTCAGGCATCACGCGCAGCTGCAAATTTCCGCTTTTTTGCAAAGAAAGCAGAGGAAATGACCGGCGAAACGTACCCAGTCGACGATACATTTTTGAACTATACTGTCCGTAAGCCGGTCGGTGTAGCGGGCCTCATTACACCATGGAATACGCCATTGATGCTCGCAACTTGGAAAATTGCTCCATGCCTGGCGACGGGAAATACGGCCGTTTTGAAACCAGCAGAGTGGTCTCCACTCACTGCGACAAAGCTTGCAGCCATTATCCGCAATGCTGGAGTGCCAAATGGTGTATTTAATGTTGTCCATGGCTTCGGGGAGAGTGCCGGTGCATCTCTCGTTTCGCATCCGCTTGTGCAGCTTGTATCCTTCACAGGAGAGACCACGACCGGAAAGGCAATTGTGCGTAACGGTGCCGACACGTTAAAACGTTTTTCCATGGAACTTGGTGGAAAGTCTCCAGTGATCGTTTTTGCAGACGCGGATTTAGACCGAGCGGTTGATGCAGTCATCTTTGGTATTTTTTCACTAAATGGCGAACGTTGCACGGCAGGTTCGCGCCTTCTTGTAGAGCATTCTATCCAGCGTGAATTTGAGGAACGTCTGATTGAACGTGTTAAAAACATTCGTGTTGGCGATCCGTTTGATCCATCGACAGAAGTAGGAGCACTGATTCACAAGGAACACTACAACCGTGTGAAAGACTATATCCGAATTGGAAAGGATGAGGATGGAGCAAGTATTGCTGCAGAATCTCCTCTGCCTTCCCAATTTAAAAACGGGAACTTTGTTCCAGCAACTCTTTTTGTAAATGCAACGAATGATATGAGGATTGCACAGGAGGAGATCTTTGGACCTGTCCTTGTAACCATCCCATTTCAAACAGAAGAAGAAGCTGTTCGGCTGGCAAACGATGTGAAGTATGGACTTGCAGCCTATGTCTGGACGAATGATTTGAAACGAGCAAATCGAGTTACGAGTGCAATTGAGTCCGGCATGGTTTGGGTCAATTCCCAGAACGTACGGGACTTAAGGACACCATTTGGCGGTTCCAAAGAAAGTGGTATTGGACGCGAAGGCGGCCATTACAGTTTTGAATTTTATACAGAGCTGAAAACCGTTCATGTTGCTTTGGGGGAACATCCGATTCCGAAGTTCGGTTTGAATTCATGAATTCTTATAAATCATATAGGGAGTGAACAGTATGGGAGCAAGAACTGGTTCTCAATACATCAATCGGCTGGATAGTGAATCTCGGGATGTTTGGATTAATGGAGAGAGGGTGAAAGATAAAATTTCTGAACACCCTGCTTTTCACAATGTTATCCGGAGCATGGCAAAGTTGTATGATATGCAACACGAATCGGCGTTGCAAGATGAAATGACCTACATGGAAGAAGGGACCCGTTATGGTGTTTCTTTTATGGTTCCCAAAACCAAGGATGATCTCATTAAGAGACGTAAGATGATGAAGCATTGGGCTGATTATACAGGTGGTATGATGGGCAGATCACCTGATTATCTGAACAGTGCGCTAATGGCGATGGGGCAAGCAGTCGATTATTTTGCGGAAAGTAATCCGATGTTTGGCGAGAATATCAAGGCATATTATCAGTATGTTCGTGAAAATGACCTCTCTATGACACACACTTTAATCAATCCTCAAGTAAACCGTGGACTCGGCGTTAGTCAGCAAAAGGATCCTACAGTTGCTGCACACGTCGTTGAGAAAAACAAGAAAGGTGTCGTCATTCGCGGTGCCCGCTTGCTCGCAACCCAAGGTCCAATTACGGACGAAATTATGGTTTTCCCTTCTACATTACTGAAAGGCACAGAAGAAGATAATCCATATTCCTTTGCGTTTGCAATTCCCAATTCGACCCCTGGTCTTCGCTACATCTGTCGTGAAACATTTGACTATGGCCGCTCGCATTTTGACCATCCACTTGGTTCTCGATTTGAAGAAATGGATGCTCTCGTCGTATTCGACGATGTGCTCGTACCATGGGATCGCATTTTCTTGCTTGAAGATTCGAAACGATGCAATGGATTGCACATGGGAACCCATGCGACTATTCACATGACCTATCAGGTTTTGCAAAAGAATATCGCGAAAGCTGAGTTTATCCTGGGTGTGGCTGAGAGCATCGTTGATGCAATTGGTATTGCCCAGTTCCAGCACGTACAGGAGAAGATGGCTGAAATCATCCTTGCGGTGGAAACCATGAAAGCATTTGTTCGGGCTTCAGAAGCAGATGCAGAAATTGACAAGTGGGGTGTCATGTCGCCTGCTTGGGGTCCACTCAATGCGGCAAGAAACATTTTCCCGAAAACATATCCTCGTCTTATCGAAATCATCCAGTTGCTTGGCGCAAGCGGGCTGATGGCGATTCCTTCTGAAAATGATTTGAACAGCGGGATACGGCCTGACATCGAAAAATACCTCGTTGCCAGGAACGCAGATGCTGAGGATAGGTTAAGATTGTTCAGGCTTGCATGGGACGTTTCCATTAGCGCATTTGGTTCACGCCAGACGCTTTATGAACGCTATTTCTTCGGTGATCCCGTACGTATGGCAGGTGCTTTTTACAACTCTTATGACAAATCAGCGGTTGTGGAACGGGTACAACGTTTCTTGCGTCCGAATGAATCTAATAATGTTAGCCATCCAGTGTTATCCAAATAGAGGAGGGAGTAAAGTGACTGAAGTTCCAGTCAATATTCTTCGCGCTGCAAATGTCGAGCTGAGAGTAACTGATTTACAAAAGTCACGCGATTTTTATGTGAATATACTTGGATTCGTTGTCACAGAAGAAACGGACGAACAGATATATTTGCGAGGTGTGGAAGAACGAGTTCATCACAGCCTGGTCCTTACGAAAGCAAAAGAACCAGCAGTTGCGCATCTCGGTTTTCGGGTTGGAAGCGATAAGGATGTTGATAACCTGTATCGCTTCTACAAGGAAAAGGGATGTTTCGTGAAATACTTGGAAGAAAATGAAGAACTCGGCGTCGGATTTGCTATTCTTGTGCAGGATCCGTTTGGTTTTCCGCTTCAGTTTTTCGCAGGAATGGACCAAGTTCAGTCGTATAATCAACTTTATCATCTGCACTGTGGTGGGGCAGTACGGCGCATGGATCATTTTAACGTTTTTTCACCCGATTTTGACAAAACATTTGACTTCTGGACAAAGGAGCTTGGATTCCGGCTGACAGAGTATGTAGAAACTGACGATGCCCCGCGTCAGAAACAGGCCGCCTGGTTGCACAGAAAACCGAGCGTTCACGATCTTGCCATCATGCGTGGAAATGGCCCGCGAATTCATCACATTGGCTTTTGGATGGAAGACATGAACAGTATCATTCGTACTTGTGACATCCTTGGAGCTGCTGAAATGCACGAACATATTGAACGCGGGCCAGGGCGACACGGAATATCGAATGCGTTCTTCCTGTATCTTCGCGATCCTGATGGGCACAGGATTGAACTTTATACTTCAGACTATTTGACAATCGATCCAGACCTTGAGCCGATTCGCTGGAGTGCAAACGATCCAAGAAGGCAAACCTTGTGGGGACACAAGACACCAGAGAGCTGGTGGAGGGATGCTTCGCAAGTGGTAGATCTGGCGACAGATTCACTGGCAACCGTGCAGTCTGTTGCTACTGTGGAAGGGCTTGAAAAGTTTGTTCGTTAGAGCATGAAAGGATTCTTTTGCTAAAGTATCTTCATAGAGCGAATTGGAGGATAAAAGAATGGATAAATTTCGTGGTTCTATTGTTCCAATGGTTACCCCGTTCAAGGATGATGGAGAAATCGATGAAAAAACCTATCGTGAATTAATTGAGTGGCAAATTGATAGTGGCAGCCATGGCATCTCTTGTTGTGGTACAACAGGGGAGCCAAGCTCACTAACGATTGAAGAACGGGAATATATGATGGAAATCACGGTGAATCAGGTGAAGGGGAGGGTACCAACGGTACTCGGAACTGGATCGACAAACCATGCTGAAACAATGCGCCTGACAAAATATGCTGAAAAAATTGGGGTGGATGTAGCTCTCGTGATTGTTCCTTACTATAACAAGCCATCCCAGGAAGGGTTATATCGTCACTTCAGGGAAGTTGCCGATTCTGTAGATATTCCAGTCATTATCTACAACATTCCCGGTCGAACTGGCGTCAATATGGAGCCAAAAACCATGGCACGGCTCCACCGTGATTGCCGAAACGTCATCGGCGTGAAGGAATCGAACAAAAATTTTGAACAGGTCTCCCACGTTCTGCACGAGTGTGGTCGGGATTTCCATGTCTACTCCGGTATTGAGTTATTGTGCTATCCGATGCTAATGCTGGGGGGAGCTGGCCATGTCAGTGCTACGGCAAATCTTATGCCACGTGAAGTTGCGGACCTCTATAACCTTGTTGAGCAGGGGAAGTGGAAAGAAGCACTCAACCTTCATTACGAGTTATTGGAGTTAAATGAAGCGCTATTTTGGGAGACCAATCCAGGCCCACTGAAAGCGTGTATGGCCATGACAGGCAAAATTCACCCAGTTATTCGAAGCCCGCTTGCACTACCATCCGATGAGCTTCAGAACAAGTTGCGTGATGTACTCGGCAAATATGGCTTATTGAAGCAGGATGATCCTCTACGATAAATCAGCAATCTGTTTGAAAGCTTACGCTACGTAGTAGGGAAGCATTCATGACGTACATGTCAGAAGAGTAATCTTCTGACATGTCGCTCTTTAATTCAACGAATGGAGTGTAACTGATGAAGAAACGTCTGTTTATTGCGGGCGAGTGGCTAGAGGCCAAAAACCACGTCCCGCTATATTCTCCATACAGCGGAGAAGTCATTGCAGAAATTCCGTTCGCGAATGGTGAAGAAGTAGAACAAGCCATTCAGGCGGCTGAAGATGCAAGAGAAGTTATGGCAAATCTGCCTGCATGGCGGAGAGCAGAAATTCTGGAAACCCTCTCTTCACTTCTTGAGAAACGAAAAGAAGAAGCAGCAGAAATCATTTCACTAGAGGCTGCGAAACCAATTAAGACGGCACTTGGTGAAGTAAACAGGACGATACAAACTTACAAGTTTGCAGCTGAAGAGGCGAAGCGAATACACGGAGAGACATTGTCTTTAGGTGCAGCAAGAGGCGGAGAAGGAAAAGTAGCTTATACAATGCGCGAACCACTTGGCGTGATCGGGGCGATTACCCCATTCAATTTTCCAATGAACCTAGTTGCGCACAAGGTCGGACCGGCGATTGCGTCAGGGAATACAGTCGTGTTAAAGCCGGCATTTCAAACTCCGTTGTCCGCTTATTTCATTGCAGAACTTTTAGAAACTGCAGGACTACCGGCTGGAGCTCTCAATGTTGTGACAGGCGCAGGAGCAGCTGTTGGTGAGAAAATTGTTGTAGATCCAAGAGTGAAAATGGTCACATTTACAGGAAGTCCGGCGGTAGGTATTGGGATCCGAAAAAAAGCAGGTTTGAAACGTGTCACCCTGGAACTGGGGTCCAATTCTGCTGTCATCATTGATGAGGGCGTTGACCTTGAAAAAATTGTTTCTAGGTGTGTCTCGGGTGCATTTTCATATCAAGGCCAGGTTTGTATTTCACTCCAGAGAATCTATGTTCACGAAAGTAACTACTCGGAATTCGTAGACAAATTCGTGGATAAAACGAGAAAACTGAAAGTTGGGAGTCCACTGGATCCTGAAACAGATATTTCAGCGTTAATTTCTAGGAAGGATGTCGAACGTACGCTTTCATGGATCAAGGAAGCTTTAGACCACGGTGCAAGCGTGATAACTGGAGGCGAAACAGAAGGCGATATCCTCTATCCTACGGTTATTCTTGATACTACGTCGGAAATGAGAGTATCTTGTGAAGAGGTTTTCGCGCCCATTGTGTTAATTAACAAGGTTTCTTCCGTGCAACAAGCTATCCGTGAAGTCAACAACTCTCGATTTGGCTTACAGGCTGGTATTTATACGGAACGATTGAAAAATGCGTTTCTCGCTGCCGAAAAACTCCATGTAGGTGGGGTAATGGTTAACGATATTCCTACTTTCCGCGTAGACCAGATGCCATATGGCGGAGTCAAGGAAAGTGGAATAGGTCGCGAAGGTGTTAAGTACGCAGTGGAAGAAATGACTGAATTAAAGTTGGTTGTTTTTAACAATAGCTGAGACCTGCTTGGTTGTAAGAGAAATAGATTAAGTTTATATTGATTCTATATTTAAAATCATATATGATTTTCTATATAATAACCTATTTAATATTTTAGCCAGCCTAGTTGTCTTGAAAATGCTTTTGTCTAAAGGTAAAAAAAGGGGGTGGTTTCTGCATGGGAAGCCTATAGGCATACCTCTGATTGTCTGCCTCACCCATGCGGTGCTTTTCGGAAAGTTGAAACCGTTTGCAACATAGATCACTAATATAATTTGAAAATTTGAACTATTATGTTAAAGACTGGAGGTTTGGATAAGAATGAGTACAATTCCAGAGCTTGCACCTGAGATAAACTATGTCTCCTCAGAAGGGAGACGAATTTTGGGGAGGCTAGAGCGGATACCAGTTTGGGCCCTGCCAGGGCTCTTTATCGGTGTAATTGGAATCGGCTTCTTATTTACCTTTTACGACATATTTGATATTAATGTTTCTTTTATTCAAACGAGTATGAGTATTATACCAGGCACCACGCCCGAAACAGCAGGCAATTACTTAGGTGCGCCAATCCTTCTGAACTTGGTTGGTTACGTGCTTGGCACACTGATACTAAGTCCATTATCGGATAGAATTGGTCGGCGTAACATGTTGCTGATCACGATGGTGATTACTGGTCTCGGTTCTTTATTTACTGGTTTCGTGCACGGTTATAATTCTTTCAACATTTCAAGGCTCATTACGGGAATTGGTGTTGGAGCTGATTTGGCTGTTGTAAACACGTATATCAATGAAGTTGCACCATCCCGTTCAAGAGCAAAATACACATCTCTGATATTTATCATGTCTGCCTTAGGTGCATTTATTGGTGTTTGGCTTGGCCTTTTATTGACGACTCCAGCTACACCTTTTCCTCTCGGATTACCGTTTGCACTCGCCAGCGCTCATTTTGCATATGGTTGGAGGGTGATGTATTTTATTGGAGCGTTTCTGGCTATAGTGGGAATCTTGATCCGCACTAAGCTTCCGGAGTCACCCCGTTGGTTAATTTCCATGGGGCGTGAAGATGAGGCTGAAGTTGTGGTCAGTGAGATGGAGAATTTTGCATCGAAACGTGTCACGCTCGTTGAGCCACTTGAGCTAAGAACGATGCCAAAGCGGAGTCATGGGCTTCCATACAGCCAGTTGTTTAGAAACAAACTCTATTTACGGCGAATTGTAACACTTTTATTGGTTTGGTTGTTCAGCTATATTACGGTGTATGCTTTAGCGGCAGGGTTAACTACCATCATGGCAGGTCTGAAATACCCCGCTCCAGAAGCCGGATTAATCGTGGCGCTCGGGTCATTAGGTTTTATCCTGTGTGCCATTTGTGCATATCTGTTTGGTGAAAAATTGGAACGAAAAACCTGGCTAATTATATCTGCAGTTTTGACAATTATCGGTGGCATTATCATCGCTTCGGCAGGCTCTAGTTTCTCGGTCGCTGTCCTTGGCGGGATCGTTACCTTCTTCGGGTTTAATCTATGGATCCCGATGTCTTATGCCTGGACGACTGAGAATTTCCCAACGAGTGCAAGAGCAAGCGGATTTGCACTCGTCGATGGCCTTGGGCATATTGGCGCAGGCTTTGGTATTCTTTTGATTGCACCGAACATACCAGCTCTTGGGCCGCTCAAGTCTATGTTATTAATTGCAGCATTTCTTGTCATCGCAGCAATCATCGCTCAATTTGGGGTTAGAACAAAAGGAAGGTCGCTGGAAGACATTTCGTCTTGAAGTGGCTAGTAAAACAAACTTAACTTTTGAAATTAGTTTTGTCAGTTCACAAACAGGCCGGATAATAGAAGACGGCCTGTTATTTTGTGGAATGAACTGGTCTGCATCATCTGTAAATCGTTGGAGCTTATTTTAGATTGCAAAAGAGCTGATTTAAACTCTCTATCGATAGAGAAATTCCGAAAAAATTCGGTGGCGTTTATTATTTGGTGGCCGGCAACTGCCAATCGTTCAGCGGCTCGCTGAAAATGAGAGGATATTCTCGGCCAGTTATACGTAATCTAACGTTTCATTATTGAAAAGACAATCATTTATCGGAATCGCGAAATCACTAAAAAGATCTCAATGTGCCCAAAGGGCGTATCGAGACCTTAGTGATTTTCAGTAGCAATCGATTTTAGCTGATTTCCAAATTCATACAATATACTGTTACACAATCCATTAAGGATGCGTTCATGCAACAAATTCGCATGGGAACCTAAGAAACCTGATTGCAGAAGACAATTTAATTGTAAGCCGTGTTAGCAAAAAGGTCCCTTTAGGGGTGCAAAACACGAAATAATGTCGCTGCACAAATAGAATTATAACAGCTAAGAATGGTCTGAGTAAACTAAAAATTAATTCTCTCTTTTCCGTTATGTTACAATAAATTCGTTCAAACGGTTGGTCTATTAAAAAATAAGGGAAATGGTACAGTGTCGTA
>JAKADF010000103.1 GCA_021820805.1 Bacillota bacterium | reverse complement strand
TGCAGGAGAAATCATAACAGGTTTTGGGCGTATTGAAGGACAGCCGATTGGAATCGTCGCGAACCAGCCGCGGGTGAAAGGCGGGGTACTTTTCGTCGATTCTGCAGACAAAGCTGCTAAATTTATTACTTTGTGTGATGCATTTAATATCCCGTTGCTTTTCTTAACTGACGTTCCGGGTTTTATGATTGGAACAAAAGTCGAACGTGCAGGTATTATTCGGCATGGGGCAAAGTTGATTGCGGCTGTATCTGAAGCGAGTGTTCCAAAAATAAGCATTATTGTTCGTAAGGCGTATGGCGCCGGTTTATACGCAATGGCTGGTCCTGCTTTTGAACCAGATGTGTGCCTAGCTTTTCCTAATGCACAAATCGCCGTCATGGGACCAGAGGCAGCAGTGAATGCCGTATATCATAACAAAATCATGGAACTGCCTGAATCAGAGCGAAATGCTTATATTCTGGAGAAGAGAGAGGAATACCGCAGAGATATTGATATTTATCGTTTAGCATCTGAGTTGATTGTAGATGGGATAATTGATCCGGACAGTTTAAGGGATGAATTAGTTAGAAGGTTTAAGGCCTATGCATCTAAAAAATTATCTTTTTCACATCGCAAACACGCAGTTTATCCAGTTTAAATTTAAAAACAATCACGTATAAATGAAGAACCTTTCACAAGGCAGATAACCTGTGTTTTATCAAATGTGGTATAAAAAAGAATGTGACTTACTTTACTTAAGAGCTCTTGCGCGATATGATGATGGTCGGGGTTCCACACATATTCTTGAGCTCTTTTTTTGTCGGTATCGCTCTTCTTGCTTACGTCCGTAAAAACAAATTAAAAGTAATAGATAAATGGCATGGGCAGAAAGATTGTAAGGCCCTCAAGCGGTTGTTTTAAGGGGGTGTTGGCTGTGAATTTTATTATGCGAAATGAACAAACTGGAAATCGCTTGACGGATTTGCATACAATGCAATTCGAACAAGTTGCCCATTTGTACGATGGTCAAGACCCCTATCAACTTGAGACTTATCAAAAACGGGCAAAGCAAGTTGCACCGATGTTTTCATCCTTACACAGGGATGCACTCGTAGATGGGTTGCTTCCGTATTTACACCGGATCGATGCCTCAAAACAAACATTTGAACAAGTTGAAAGGTTGCGGGAGAAGGAAAGCGTGGCAATTGTTACGGGCCAACAAGCTGGACTTTTCACCGGACCAATGTATTCCATATCAAAAGCTCTGACAGTCATCGGACTTTCAAAATCACTGGAAGCTGATTTGGGTCGACCAGTAATTCCGGTTTTCTGGGTTGCATCAGAAGATCATGACTGGGCAGAAGTCAATCACGCATATGTTTTAGACCATGAAAATGAGGTAAACCGTATATCAATTTCTGAGCATGCAGAGCCTCATCAAATGGTCTGTCATACTATGTTGACCGAACAAGCAGTGGATGGCTGCCTTAAGCAGATTTATGAGGTTTTACCCGAAGGGCCGTATAAACTTTCCATGATTACAGAGTTAAAAGCTGCATGGCGGCCAGGGGACTCTTTATCTATTTGGTTCGCGCGTATCATGGCTGTATTATTTGCGCACCACGGTTTAGTTATTGTAGATCCGTGCTTGCCTGCCTTGCGGAGACTCGTAGTACCTGTATGGAAGAGAGCAATTTTAGGCTATGAAAATGTTCAGAAGGAATTGGATATTGCATATCGAGATGTTATCGCAGGCGGCTATTCACCTCAGGTGATTCGTGATGAAACAAACACGACCTTGTTCTATGTGGATAATTGTAAACGGTATGTATTAGAAAGCACATCTACAGATTCTTTACGTGCTAGAGGGTTGGGGACAGAACAGGGACTTCGTGACTGGGTAAACCTTGCGGATTTAGATGCCTCAAGGTTTAGCTCGAACGTCCTTCTGAGACCGCTCGTTCAGGACTTTTTGCTGCCCACGCTCGCGTATGTGGGTGGGCCTGCAGAAATTGCTTATCATGCGTTGGCTAAGGGTGTATTTCATGCTCATGACCGAACATTACCTCCTTTAGTTCTTAGACAGCGCATCACTGTTTACCCGAACTCAGTACGTCGGATAATGGAACATAAAGGTTTGTCTCATGATGATTTAGCGGCAATAACAGAATTAGTGCCTTCTTTTTTAAAGGAACACGGTTCCAGTGATATTGAACGAGCCATTGCGAATAAAACGGAGGAACTGCGCAAGGAATGGGATGACTTTGCACTCAAATATGCAAATCTTGGACCTCAGGTAGAAGAAATGGTTAATGCGTATGTAGGAAGAGCGATAGCAAATACGGAGCGTTTAAAGGCCAAGATGATGCGTATATTAGAGCAGCATTTGTCTGACGAAGTTCGGCAGTTGCGCCATGTTGAAAGATGGCTATGGACAGATGGCCATCCTCAAGAGAGAAGATTATGTCCGCTCAATATTTGGAATAAGTATGGTCAAGATTTTGTGTCCCAGATGCCGATTCATACGGATTATCAGAATCCTGCTCCGATGTATCATGTTTATTTGTGATTGGATACTCGCCCCGAAAAATAAAAGAGGCGCCGCTAGCGGTGCCTCTTTTATTTTGTCGATTACTTCTTGTTCACTAAATTCCATAAAAAAACTCAAATTAGTTGCAGGAGATTTTAGCAGAGAGACGAAACCATAATACAGTGGTTTGATGTGGGGTAAAGTGGGGACTGTTGGAGCTGAAGGGTGAAGCCGCGTGTTCATGGGTGAATTTCAACACGCTTTAGATGACAAAGGGAGAATTATCGTTCCTGCTAAGTTTCGTGAGGAACTTGGTTCTGTATTTGTCATGACGCGTGGCTTAGATAAGTGCTTATTCGTATACCCAATGTCCGAATGGGAAGTATTAGAAGAAAAGTTAAAGAAGCTTCCTATGACGAGAGCTGACGCACGTTCGTTTGTACGCTTTTTCTTCTCGGGAGCGTGCGAGTGTGAATTAGACAAACAAGGCCGTATTTTAATTCCCGCAGGTCTCAGAACCTATGCAGAACTTGAAAAAGATTGTGTTGTTATAGGCGTGTCGAACCGTGTTGAAATATGGAATAGCGGCAATTGGCAAACTTATTCTGACGATGCTGCACAGTCATTTGCAGAAATTGCAGAGAACATGGTTGATTTGTCTTTTTGAATGAGAATGTACTTTAGGAGTGGCGCTATTGGCTTTTGTGCATGAGACAGTTCTGTTACATGAGACCGTTTCTTTGGTTTTGCCAAGAGCTGAAGGGCGTTACATTGATTGCACGCTTGGCGGGGCAGGTCATAGTGAGCTGTTGTTGCAAGAGTCGTCTCCGAGCGGAAAGTTACTTGCGCTTGACCAGGACGAAATTGCACTAAATCACGCTAAGAGTAAGCTTTCACAGTATGGAAATCGCGTTGTTTTTGTTCATACGAATTTTCGCAACGTTTTCGATGTGGCTACAAACTGTGGCTTTGCAAATGTGGATGGCATTGTGTTTGACCTCGGTGTTTCTTCTCCACAATTCGATGAAGCAGAACGGGGTTTCAGCTATCGGATGGATGCCCCGCTCGATATGAGGATGGATCGAACAAGTTCGATTTCCGCCGCAAACTTAGTTCAAGACCTGGAAGAAAGTGAATTAACGTCAATATTTTACAGATATGGCGAAGAAAAATTTAGCAGACGTATTGCAAAGGCCATCATAAAGCAGCGCAATTTGAGGCCGATTTTAACGACCACGGAGCTTGCTGACATTGTAAAAGAAGCAATTCCTGCAGCTGCAAGACGTACGGGGGGACATCCCGCGAAGCGCGTGTTCCAAGCTTTGCGTATTGCAGTGAATGATGAACTTGGCAGCTTAGAGGAAGCTGTCCATGGAGCATTCAAGCTGCTTAAACCAGGCGGACGAATGGCTGTCATTACCTTTCACTCGCTTGAGGACAGAATTGTAAAGCACACGTTTAACGAATGGACAAAGGGCTGTGTCTGCCCTCCTGACTTTCCGGTTTGCCGTTGCAACCAGAAGCCTAAAGGGAAACTCATAGCGCGTAAACCAGTGATACCAAGTGATACAGAAGTAAGCATAAACCCGCGTGCACGGTCAGCGAAATTGAGAGTTATCGAAAAATTACCGGAATAGAGATGGGAGGAATATCATGTTAGCTGTAAAAAATAATACAGATTCTTATCGTGCACGGATAGAAGAACGGCAGATTACCCATAACGTAGAAGCAGATACTCGAAAATCAGAGCGCAGGAACAGGCTTAGTATAATTCTGTGTGTTGCACTCGCAGTTAGTGCGTTATGGTTTGTTAGTGCGAAGGGTGCAGAGATTTATAGTTTGAGCTATGCAAATGTTAAGCTGCAAACGCAGATACAAAAAATGACCGCAAGCAATGCATCACTTACTGCACAAGTTGATGAGCTTGAGCGGCCATCACGGATACTCAATATCGCGCTAGGCAAGTTACATATGCAGTATGCAAACCCAGTCCGTATCGGTGGTTCGGTAAGCGGAAAGTGATGGAGATCGTTTTTTATGGATAAAAGACAACAAAGAACAAGAAGAAGTCCGAATTTAAAACGCCAAAGCCGCCACCGCAAAAGAATAATATTCCTGCAGGCAGGACTCTTGGCGTTGCTCGCGGTTATCGTATGGAGAGTCGAATATATACAGAAAGTCTTTGGACCAGGGCTACTAAAATCAGCTGGTCAAGCCCAAGATGAGGAACATACGATTCTTGCACCGCGAGGAGCATTGCTTGACTCATCTGGCAATCGTTTAGCCTATGATGTGCCAGCTTTCATGATGGATATTGAAACCGCCGCATTCCCCGACAAGTCAACACTGGCAAATGTCCTTTCAAAGGCCTTGCAAGTACCAGTCAATGAAGTGCTTCCTACTATACAGATAGACGCCAAGTGGATAAGGTGGCCGCATCCTGTACTAGAGCCGCAAAAGGAACAAATCGAATCTGCCTTAAAAGCGATGAATCATGAGCAAAATGTTACTTTTACACCTACAGAGCAGCGGTTTTACCCATTCGGGACTTTTGCTGCTAATACTTTAGGATATGTTGGACCAAAGGGCGTCGGCGACGGTGGACTTGAAGCAGAGTACAACAGTGTGCTTTCTGGAGAAAATGGTCAGGTTGACTATACCCAGGATGCACAAGGATTCCCTATACCAACGTCTATCAATGTTGTAAAACAGCCGAAGTCTGGAGACAGTGTGGAAACAACAATTGACCAGACTATTCAAGGTTTTGTTGAACATGAGATGGATAATATCGTAAACCAGTACCATCCAGACCATGCGGCAATTATAGTTACAGATCCGAGGACTGGAGCCATTCTTGGTATGTCAAGCCGTCCAACATTTAATCCGAATACATATTGGCAGGCAAGCGGTGATGCTCTATCTAATAACTGGGCGGTGAACAGTGCTTTCGAACCTGGTTCAACTTTCAAAGTGATTGTACTCGCAGCGGCACTCGCGACGAATACCATATCTTTAAATCAAAGCTTTATGTCAGGTCATATTGTGGTAGACGGTCGTCAAATAAATGACTGGAACTATAAAGGGTGGGGGGAAATCACCTTCCGCCAGGCACTTGAAATGTCTAGTAATGTTGGCTTTGCAACGATAGCAATGCGTCTTGGCTGGCCAAATCTATTAAAATACATGCAAGATTTTGGTTTTATGCAAAAGACCGGGATAGATTTGCCTGCTGAAGCGACATCGATATTGTTTCCTCCTTCAGAGCAGCATAAAATTGAACTGGCAACATCTGGTTTTGGACAAGGGATATCAGTTACCCCTCTGCAGCAGATGGCTGCAATTGGTGCGATTGCGAATGGTGGAAAATTGATGAAACCGTACTTGGCTAAAGCGATTATCGATTCGAATGGTAAAGTAATTAAAAAGATAAGTCCGACAGTTGTTCGTCAGGATTTTATTCCACCTAGTGTTATATCTGTAGTAAATCAAACGATGGTTCTTGATGTCTCGAAAGGGATTGACTCGGCAGCTCTGATAAAGGGATATGATGTTGCTGGTAAAACCGGGACCGCACAGGCTGTTGCACCGGATGGACAGTATTATTCCAATCGGTTTAATGTGTCCTTTATCGGTTATGCTCCAGCGGAAGATCCGAAGGTTGAGGTTTACGTAACAGTAAACTGGCCTAAGACAGCCGAGGCGAATACATGGGGAAGTACAATCGCTACACCTCCTGCAAAAAATATCTTATTGGATTGTCTACAGTACTATCACATTCCTCCAAAAGGAGACGCTTCCTCATTAGCCGATGCGAATACGAATAAGCAATCTGTGAGTAAGTACGTAGAGACGCCAAACGTTACAGGTAAAACGAAAGCACAAGCCGAGCAGGCTGTTAAAGGAGAAGGTTTGTCACCAGTCATCATTGGTGATGGAACGACGGCAACAAGACAGTGGCCTCCTGCAGGTCTTGAGGTGCCTTCTCCATCTAAATTGTATATTTGGATGCCTGGCGGCAAGATGAGTTCAGTGCCAATGCCGGATTTGACTGGTTTATCAATGCGTGAGGCAGGAAACCTTCTTACCGCTTTGGGGGTTGGTTTTCATCCAGAAGGTACCGGCTACGTTACGTCTCAATCTATCCCCCCTGGTCAAAATGTTTCTCAAGGAGCACAGGTAACTGTAACTTGCGAGCCTCCTAAATTAACGGAATAAGTATTGAGAGTCCCCCTAATACGTCTATTAAACAGATTGTCCGCATAGGATATTCTCGAGAAATAGGCTTTGGGGGGAAACTTGGTGCGCGTAACGCAAGGTGTAGTGAGACGTCGTCTTGTATTCCTTTTGCTCTGTTTATTATCTGCGATTGGAATGTTAGTGGGAAGGCTTGCTTATATTCAGGTCTTGCAAGCCTCATGGTTAACAGGGCAGGCTAAAGCATTGTGGAGCCGCAGTATACCACTTGAAGGTGTCCGTGGCAGTATTCTGGACAGTAACGGCGATCCACTTGTTTACACAGCCAGTGCACCAACAGTGATGGCAGTTCCGGCCCAAGTGAAGGACAAGCCGGGGACGGCACAGAAGCTCGCTCCTATTTTGAATATGACTAAAGACAAAATCCTAGCCCTTCTCAAAAAGAATACTCTGATGGTGTATGTAAATCCAGGAGGCAGACGAATTACGGATGCGCAGGCAGAGCAAGTCAGAAACTTGAACCTGCCTGGTATTTATCTAACTGAAGAAGGAAAGCGGGTGTACCCGTACGATAATTTAGCTGCTCAAGTTCTAGGTATTACTGGGGCAGATAATCAAGGAATCACTGGAATTGAACGGCAATATGATAACATTCTTCGCGGCAGTCGAGGTTACATTAATTTTTTTGCAAATGTTAAAGGAGAACGTATGCCGGGAACAGGTGAAAATTATGTTCCACCGACGGATGGTTCTGACGTCAAACTTACAATTAACGCGAATATTCAGCAATTTGTTGAACGTGCACTTGAGCAAGCAGTTGCGGAATATAATCCAGACCACGCAGTGGGGATAGTTGAAGATCCAAAAACTGGAGCAATTCTGGCTATGGCTAATTATCCAACATTTGACCCATCGCACTGGAAAGACTACCCTGCTGCAACTTACAACCGTAATCTTGCGATTTGGCAAACGTTCGAACCTGGGTCGACTTTTAAGATTGTTACCCTTTCAGCTGCACTTCAAGAAAATAAAGTGAATTTAAATGATAGGTTTTTTGACCCTGGCTATTATGAGGTTGCAGGCCACAAGATTAGATGTTGGAAATCCGGTGGGCACGGGTCTGAAAGTTTCTTAAACGTTGTCGAAAACTCGTGCAACCCAGGATTTATTGCTTTAGGTGAACGACTTGGAAAGGAAACGCTTTTCTCATTTATTAAAAAATTCGGCTTTGGTTCGAAAACTGGAATCGACTTGCCTGGAGAAGGAAACGGTATATTGTTTAATTTGAACAAGGTTGGACCTTTGGAGCTCGCAACCACATCTTTCGGCCAAGGCGTCTCCGTTACGCCAATTCAACAAGTAATGGCTATGGGCGCAATTGCAAATGGAGGAGAACTCATGAAACCATACGTGGTTTCAGAAGTGGAGAACCACGATACGGGGGAGGTTACCTCGCAAACAAAACCAACCGTGGTCAGGCGGGTAATTTCAACTCAAACAGCCCAAGCGGTACGCGGCGCGTTAGAAAGCGTAGTTGCTTCTGGAAGCGGAAGTAAAGCCCATGTAGAAGGTTATAGAGTTGGCGGAAAGACAGGAACTGCGCAGGTTGTAGAAAATGGCCGTTATGCAAGTAACCATTACATCGTATCATTTATAGGTATGGCTCCGGCAAATGACCCGAAGCTTGTTGCGTATGTGGCAATTGACAATCCCCATCCCAAAAACGGCGTTGTCTTTGGCGGCGTGATTGCAGCCCCGATTGTCGGTACAATCTTGAATGACAGCTTAACGTATTTGGGTGTTCCAAAATCTTCAGGCGGATTGCCGAAAAAATATAAGTGGGGAGATACAATTCCAGTAACATTACCTAATTTTGTTGGTATGAGTGTAGATGACGCGAAAAAACTCGCGCTTCAAAATAGTGCACAAATCAAGACTGATATGTTAGGACAAGGGAAATACGTCGTTTCGCAGGCGCCGGCTGGTGGTACACTTGTAACACCAGGATCTATTGTGCGAATTTATCTAGGAGATAATCCAACAGGTAATTCCGGCAGTGCTCCCGTTGACAAGACAAAAGAAAAACAATAGTCTTGGCATGGTGCGTGGGCCGGTGAATGATTGGCCTGCGTAAAGATTAGGAGGCTTATACGTGTTACTGTCAAAATTACTGTTACCATTGCTGAAATATCAGACAGTAAACTTTGAAGATGTAAATATTACATCGATTACGACTGATTCAAGGCGTGC
>JAKADF010000102.1 GCA_021820805.1 Bacillota bacterium | reverse complement strand
CCGATCTGATCTACTCCTGGCGGAATGGGAACAAAATAGGCAGATCAATTTAAAACACTTCTGGATTCGACGGGTTCGGCGGCTAGTTCCTGCACTCATACTTGTACTCGTGACAGTGTCAATTTGGCTTGCAATTTTCAACCTATCCGAACTTGCATCGATAAAAGGCGACATCCTGGCTGCGATTCTTTATGTCAGCAATTGGTGGTTTGTGTTCCACAAGGTATCCTATTTTTCAAGTTTCGGACCACCATCCCCCTTTCTGCACTTATGGTCACTTGCCGTAGAAGAACAGTTCTACATCATTTGGCCATTATTATTGTTGCTTTGGCTTATATTTGCTCGCAGGCGCGGGAGAATTTTCGGACTGACTCTTCTCCTGGCATCCACCTCTGCGATTGCGATGGCAATGATGTATCGACCAGGCACCGATCCAAGCCGGGTATACTACGGTACGGACACGCGCGCTTTTGCACTACTCATCGGATCAGCGCTTGCAATCATCTGGCCCAGCCGAAAACTAACTGTCAGGGATTCAAAAGGAACAATTTCTATTCTCGATCTCGTTGGCACTGCAGGCCTCATCACACTTCTCTTTATGATGTGGCGGACGAACGAGTATGACGCTTTCCTCTATCGTGGAGGACTCGTGATTCTATCGGTAGCTACCGCTCTGGTCATTGCTGCCCTTGCCCATCCCGCGACTCGGCTTGGAAAGGTGCTTGGTGTGAAACCTCTACGGTGGATTGGTGTTCGCTCATACGGCATCTACCTATGGCACTATCCTGTGATTATCCTGACAAGCCCTGTCATAAATACGAATGGCATTAATGTTTCACGAGCAATTTTACAAGTGGCAGCTAGTATACTCCTTGCAGCTCTATCTTGGCGATTTATTGAGGATCCGATTCGCCGCGGCAAGATGCCCTGGCGGGTACTAGGAAAAGGTGAGATGGGAAACGGATCGATAAAGAAACGGAAATGGCGAGGGTTGAAGCTGGCCGGTTCAATATCAACTGTTTTTATGCTCGGCTTTTTCTTTGTAGGGATGAACACGCCCACACAAGAAGCTCTGGCAAGTTTCACGACGGGTTTTACGAACCCCCTTCCAAACAGCAGTGTGCCAGAATCGAATGGAGGTGAGGGCACAACAACGAATAAATCATCCGGTTCCAAATCGAATGACTCGTCACAAACGGACACAGCTTTGACGCAAAATCAGCATTCCCAGCAGTCGAATGGAATGCCTTGCGCAACAACTGGTGCATCGTCTAGTGCAACACACATTGCGAAGAAGCAAAGTGTTACTGCGATTGGTGATTCAGTCATGATCGATATTGAGACTGATTTGAAGAAACTCGTTCCCGGCATAATTGTCGACGGGCATGTTGGCAGACAAATGTATCAAGCGCCAAGTGCTATAGCACAACTTCAAAAACAAGGTCATCTTGGCAACACTGTCGTCATTGAGCTTGGCACAAATGGGCCGTTTACGAAAGACCAATTGAAGTTACTCCTCAATTCTCTTGGTCATACAAGACATATCATTCTTGTAAACACGCGTGTCCCTCGCACATGGCAGAATACGGTGAATCAGACTTTAAACGATGTCGTAAGGGATTATCCGAATGCAACCCTCGTTGATTGGTACAAAGCAAGTGCAGGTCATAACGAATATTTCTACCAGGACGGCGTTCATTTGAATCCCGTTGGGGCAAAGGTATACGCAACACTTGTTGCGAACGCGATTAAAGGTTGAATGTAAGCGCCCCATCCTCATTAATCCCATTAGGCTGGCCCGATTAGTGAGGACATTTAATGGGGCGTTTAGTGAACCAAAGGACGGTGTAGCCTCTTATCCGATGTCAAAGCACCATCGCCAGTCGCACCATATCGCGGCACTGGATACCATTTTCGTAAATCGGATCGGAATAATGCAAAATAAAAAAATCCTTATCCACGCCGGTGATTCTGAATCCGCATTTTTGATATAAAGCAAGCTGCCCGATGCTTGAGTTGCCTGTACCCACTTCAATTGCTTTGTATCCCTTATGTCTTACTGTTTGAATCGCATGTTGAACTAACTGTTTCCCAATGCCGAGTCCTTGCTTACTTTCGGTAACGGCAACGTTCACGAGTTCAACAATTTGTGGACGGGTTTCTAGGAGAACGTATTCTCCACCGTTCAATTTCAATCAGAAGATTGTCCATCTAAAAACACACCCAACTCTCACTGTAAATCCATAGCACATAGCTGAAGTTTAAGTTCGGGCCTCGTCAGGTATTTCCTGTTTATACAAGACTAATCAGTATATAAGAGTTGACCACCGATGTGTTTCTAGTGGAAGATGTAAGATAGACGAAACAAATGATATAGGGATGAATGATATGGAACCACGGTTTGGTTTATCTAAGGTGGCGCCGGAGGCTTTATCGACATTGCTCGAAATGGAGAAGTACTTGTGGGCATGTGACATGGATGAACGGCTGCTGGAACTTGTTCGAATAAGAGTATCACAGATTAATGGCTGCACATATTGTCTCGAAATGCACACAAAGGTTGCGCGGGCGGCAGGTGAATCTGAAGAGCGTTTGTATCTTCTTTCTGCTTGGAGAGATACGGGTGACCTATTCAACATAAAAGAGCGTACGGCACTTGCATGGGCAGAGAGCTTGACCCGTGCTGACCCATTAAGTCCCGTTAAAGCTCCTGGCGATACCTATGGTCATTTAATAAAGCATTTTACAGAGAGGGAGATTGTTGACTTGACCTTTGTGATTATTGCCATTAACAATTGGAATCGTTTTGCAATCAGTTTTGAAGGTTTTGATCAAGGCGCTGTCAGGGCAATTTATCGTGCAAAAAAGCAAGTTCATAAACAAAAGTAGTGGGCGAAAGCCGCTTTGTTCGAAAACTAAATAAGCTTGTTGTACAGGTGGGCTTCTTTAGTATGCAGAAGGTGTACGTGTTCGTGCAGCTTTGAGAAAAGGAGTAAAGCTATGTCGATTACAATTGAGCGGGTGTCTGATATTGCGGGGTGTGAGGCTTGCCATGGTGTAGCGAGCAAGGTGTGGGGTGAAGAAGCGGCATGCTCTATTCCACAAATGTTGGTTCACGCTACTTATGGGGGCGTAGTGCTCCTTGCTCGAGATAACGGTGTTCCCGTTGGGTTTGTGTTTAGTTTTCCGGCGATATATCACGATACCTTAGTGCTTTGGTCACATGAAACGGCGGTTTTGCCTGAATATCTCCATCAAGGCCTCGGCACGAAGTTGAAGATGGAACAGTGGTTGATTGCGAAGGAGATGCCATATACTGCGGTTGCATGGACGTTCGATCCGCTTATATCCCGCAATGCCCACTTTAATTTGAATAAATTAGGTGCTTGCATCTCTGAGTATAAAGTGAATGCTTATGGAATCATGGATGATTTTATCAATGGAAAGCTCGAGACAGACCGGTTTATTGCAGTATGGCCGATTGATAATAAAAAGGTATTCCACGGTGAGCCCTTAAATCGTAAGGTGCTTCTAAAATTAGATTCTAGAACAAGTGAGCAAAACCCGTTGCCGGATATAGATCGTTTGTGTGATTTGGGCGAGAGAAATACAGTTGTAGAAACTAGGATTCCTCTTGAAATGGAAAGGGTGTTCCGCGAATCCCCGTCTGCGTCAAAAAAATGGCGGAGCACCTTTAGGGAAGCAGCACTTTTGCTGTATGCAGAAGGTTACAATGTGGTTCAATTTGAACGGAATGAGACGTACGGGGTTTATGTATGGCAATCGTAATTAGGCATTTTGTTTAGGTTCTAAATCTAAAAGCAGGGGTGAAGCGTATGAATATTAAATCAATTCGTATAGAACGCTTGGAATTAAAAATGAAGGAACCATTTGAAACATCTTTTGGTAAAGAGGAAGACAAAGATGTCATTATAGTAACTGTTCATACAAAGAATGGCGCAATCGGCTATGGAGAATGCGTGGCCATGGCGGCTCCGCTTTACAATGAAGAAACAAATGGAACAGTGTGGCATATGCTGCAGGATTTCTTAATTCCTGCTGTATCGGCAATGGAATTTAATTCGAAATCCGGTTTAATGAAAATTCGAGAACGTTTGCACCCATTCAAGAAAAATAATATGGCGAAAGCAGCACTCGAAATGGCGATTTGGGATGCATATGCAAACGAAACCGGAGTGCCGCTTGTTGAATTGTTAGGCGGTACGCGAAAGGAGATTCCGGTGGGGATTAGCGTCGGGATCCAGCCGACGATTGATGGATTGGTAAAGAAAGTTGCAGGCTATGTTGACCAGGGCTTTAAGCGCATTAAGGTGAAGGTTCGGCCGGGGTATGATTTAGAGCCTCTACGTGCGATTCGAAAAGCATTTCCAGATATTTTGCTGATGGCTGATGCAAATAGTGCTTATCGGCTGTCTGACATAGACCGCTTAAAGCAGTTTGATGAGTTGAACTTAATGATGATAGAGCAGCCCCTTGCGCATGATGACATTATTGACCATGCTCGTCTTCAAAAGGAATTATCTACGTCTATTTGTTTGGATGAGAGCATTCATAGTGCAGAAGATGTACGGAAAGCAGTTGAGCTTTCAGCCTGTCGAATAATCAATCTTAAGCTTGGGCGTGTCGGCGGCTTTGGAGAAGCTTTGTTGATTCACGAATCATGTCAAAAGGCGGGCCTGGATTTATGGTGCGGCGGTATGTTGGAAACAGGAATTGGAAGACTTCATAATATCGCAATTACGGCTTTGCCCGGATTTACGCTGCCTGGGGATACTGCGCCTAGTGCCAGATATTTTGAGGAAGACCTGATTGATCCGCCTGTGAGTTTCTCAAAGCCAGGCATGCTTCAGGTAGAGCCATTAGCTGGTGTTGCTTCGCGAGTTAAGCCGGAACGGATCAGAAAATGGTTAGTAAAAGAGTTTGTGCAAAATTTTGAGTAGTACTGTTTTGGGAAATATGTAAAGATGATGCTGGAGGTGATTTAGTGGCCTGGTGGATATGGCTTGTCATCTCAATCGTAATAGGCATTGTGGAACTTACAACATTCACGTTTGTTCTCTTATGGATTGCGGTTGCAGGGTTTATCACGACGCTTCTCACAGGTTTAATTCACAGCTTGTGGGCCCAAATCGGTGTGTTTGTCATCATCAGCGTTATACTCCTTATCGTAACACGGCCGATTGCGCATAAATGGCGTAAGCAGAAGACATACAAAACAAGACAGGAGACCTTGGTTGAAAAACGTGGTGTTGTAATTGCACCAGGAGAACCTGGCAAGTATGCAATGGTAAAGGTTGATGGAGACCTCTGGAGCGCCGAATCAATTGCTCCACTGCGGGAAGGTCAAACTGTTGTTGTCCGTTCTTCAGCATCAACCGTTTTGGTAGTTGAACCATACGAGGAGGAATAGGCGTGATACAACTTATTGTTGCGCTCGTTATAATCATTTTGATATTAGTTGTGGTTTTTCGCTCCATTCGCATTATCCCCCAACAAAGGGTTGCGATTGTTGAGCGTCTCGGCAAATATCAAGCGACACTCAATCCTGGCGTAAACTTGCTGTTTCCGTTTATTGACCGGATTGTAAGGGTTCTGGATTTGCGCACTCAGCAGGTAACCGTTCCGCCGCAAATGGTTATTACAAAAGACAATGTTCAAATTCAGATTGACACAGTCTTCTTTTACACTGTTTTCGAGCCTAAAATGGCAACTTATAATATTCAAAATTTCGTCCAAGGCATCCAAAACGTGACTGCTGCAAATATTCGTCAAGTAGTTGGGCACATGGAGCTGGATGAAACCTTGTCTGGTCGTGATAAAATTAGTATGGCGCTTCGGGCTGCGCTTGATGATGTGACAGAGTCCTGGGGTGTCCGCATTGACCGCGTTGAAGTGGTAGATATCAAACCTCCTCGTGAAATCCAGGATGCAATGGAGAAACAGATGAAAGCAGAGCGGGAGAAAAGAGCAAGTATTTTAACGGCTGAAGGTGAACGGCAGGCAGAAATCCTTCGTGCCGAAGGCGAAAAGCAAAGCTTGATTCTTCGCGCAGAGGGTGACAGAGAAGCAAATATTCGTCAAGCAGAAGGTAAGAGGCAAGCTCAGCAATTGGAAGCTGATGGTCGTGCCCAAGCGATTCGCTTAGTTGCAGAAGCCGAGAAACAACGAATTGAGATGCTGAAAGCAGCAGCTCTGGATTCAAATGTTCTCACTTATCAATCTTTCGAGGCATTGCAGGGTATAGCACAAGGCCCTGCTACTACACTGTTCGTTCCAACAGAAACGGTAGGCGTCTTAGGAGCATTGGGCGCTCTCAAAACAACATTGCAAAACTCAGGCAACAGCCCTCTGCAAAATAAAACAGGCGAGTGATGAAGCAGGGGGTGAAGTCATTCGCCCCCCGATTATCCATATAGAGAGAGTATTCTGAGACAAGACTAGACCACACACTAGTTGAGAATGGGGAACTCGGCGAGAATAGACGCTACGCCTGATAGGAGCTTTTGTACATGCCCACCCTCACAAAAGTCTATGCATGGATGGTTCTGCCATTATTTGCACTTGGTGTTGCGTCCGTAGTAACGCATGAACCTTTTGTGGATTATCAAGGATTGTATTTAACGTTGCCAGAAATGCTCGACGTACTTTCGTCAGGGAAAAAATCTGAACAACATGTTGTTTTAATGGATTTCGAGCAGACGTGTAATTTGACACCAGATGAGCTTAAGGCGGTAAAACGAGCGAATGATTCTGTTCATATTCTCTTTGTCTTATCGCAGTATTTAGATGAAGCAACTGTGATTCGTGCCTTGCGGTTAGGAGCAGAAGGATATTTAACTCTTTCCTCAACTCCGGATACCGTTCTATGGGCAATCAATTCTGTCGCTGCTGGCCAAAGTTTTTTGGAACCACAGGTCACTCCTGTTGTTCTTTCAGAATTAAGAAAGCCTTTGATGGCAGCGAGAGAATCTGATGTACAGGTGGATTTAAACGAGAGAGAGCGAGCACTGCTGCAATTGGCTGCTGATGGTCTAAGTAATCGACAGATTGCTGAGGTACTGGGGATTCGTGATAAGACTGTTAGAAATTTGTGGTCTACGTTATTTGAAAAAGTACATTTGAATGACCGAACACAAGCTGTCCTCTGGGCCATCCGCACCGGGTATGCAGAACTGCGTTGAAGAATTTTCGACAAATTTGCCTTTCACCTCCAACAAGTGTCAACAATTTTCAACAGGATTTTTGCTTTGGACGTCGAAACCCTCTGAACAGGGCGTTGAACGGCGTCCTTTTCCATGACCGCCGGTTGGATTTTTTACAATATGGATTTGGTTATGCTGTGAGAGGAGCCGCTTTATGATTGAAATGCAAGATGTTTGGAAGACATATCCAAACGGTACAAAAGCAATTAACGGTATTTCGGTACAGATAAACAAAGGTGAATTTGTTTATGTGGTTGGCCCGAGTGGTGCTGGAAAGTCTACATTTATTAAGTTGATGTATAGAGAAGAACGGCCTACATCAGGCCATATTTTTGTGAACGGATTTAATATAGAACGACTGCATAATCGGAAAATCCCCTTGCTCAGGCGCAGTATCGGCGTCGTATTCCAAGACTTTAAATTACTACATAAATTGACTGCAGCAGAAAATGTTGCGTTTGCACTTGAAGTAATCGCTACCCCGCAAAAACACATCCGTAAGCGTGTAAAAGACGCATTGGCGTGGGTTGGTTTAGAAGATAAGTATGATAAACTCCCGAGTCATCTCTCAGGCGGAGAGCAACAGCGGATAGCAGTTGCGAGAGCCTTAGTAAATAATCCGGCAGTTATTATTGCAGATGAACCCACTGGAAATTTGGACCCGGACACATCATGGGACATTATGAAATTGCTTCAACGTATTAACGATAGAGGCACTACTATCGTTATGGCGACGCATAACAAGGAAATCGTCAATAAGCTTCGCAGGCGAGTTATCGCGATAGAAAATGGCCAGATTGTCCGAGATGAACGTAAAGGATCGTATGAATATGAAGATTAGTATGGGTCGGCATTTTCGAGAAGGGCTAAAAAGTATTTGGCGTAATGGTTGGATGTCTTTCGCATCTATCAGCGCTGTAATGATAACGCTCGTAATTCTTGGAGTGTCACTCGTCATTGCACTCAATGCAGCGCAAATGTCGCATTACGTTACGGGACAGCTCGAAATTGACGCGTTTATGAAACAAACAGCTACGACGAGCCAAGGTAAGCAGGCAGCCTCAGAAATTTCTTCACTCCCAGGCGTGAAGTCTGTTCAACTTGTAACAAAAGAAGAAGGGTTGAAACAGCTTCAATCTCAAATCGGATCGCAATATAGTGATTTATTGACAGGGTTCAAGGAGAACCCACTGCCGATAAAACTTGTTGTGAAAGCGACAGACCCGCAGCAGACTGTTCAAGTTGCGCATGAAATCAGCGATGTACAGGGAGTTGCAAAGGTGAATGATGGAGAGTCATACCTTGGTCCTCTATTTACAACGTTAAATACGATACGAAACATTGGTGTGGTTTTTGTTTTGGCATTGCTCGTGATGACAATGTTTCTTATCTCAAACACGATTAAAATTACAATTTTCTCAAGGCGCCGCGAGATTGAGATTATGAAACTTGTTGGAGCAACGAATTGGTTTATTCGTTGGCCGTTTCTAATTGAAGGTATGATTATTGGCGCAGTTGGTGCGTTAATACCGTATTGCATTATCACGTATGGTTACCATACTTTATACTCGCATCTTGGCGGGCAGTTCTTGGGTATGAGTTTCCCGCTTGTAGCAAGTCTTAGTATTGCAGGCAAGCTTGCAGTGGTTATGTTTGGTATTGGCATAATCCTCGGCATTTGGGGTGGATTAATGTCGATTCGCCGATTCTTGAAAATATAAAAGCATGATAGGA
>JAKADF010000101.1 GCA_021820805.1 Bacillota bacterium | reverse complement strand
CAAAAATTAACTGAGGTGTACTCGAAAATCTGGTCAATTTGCTCTGGACTTTGTCCAATAGTTCCCAAATGTGGGTGATAACTAGGTGTCAAGCCATAGTAATTAGCAACTTCAGAAATCCGGTCAAGGCCTCTTGCTACAGACCGATAGTCCTGGTCTTGAACACCGCCTGCACGAATGGAACCACCTCCAACGACGAAGTGCTCAGCACCAAACTTGTGCCCAAGTTTTGCTGCCTGTTCGATTCTCCACATTTCGTCCTCGAATATATCAGCATAAATAAAGTTGACGCCACTATAAACCGCAATGAGTTTCTGTTTATGTTGTTCTAATAACTCTTTAAACATGCTCGTTTCCACTGCATAACGAAATAAATTGCCGTCAAACAGTTCAACGCCTTCGTATCCCGTCATAGCTATATCAGAAATAGCTTCTTCATCAGAACCATTAGTCAGGTAAAACAAATCCTTAATAGAAGTAACTCCCGCAGGATGTCCAACGACACCGCCCCATGTATTCGTCTGATATCCAAACTTCAAGGTGTTTCCTCCTTCTAAATAAATCTTTCCATTCGTGAAAATCGTGAAAACTTAAAGGCCTTGAACCGCTTGATGGAGTTGTTCTTCGTTTTCAATGGCTTTTCGGTTTATCTCACGATTAATAACCCCTCCAAATAGAATCAAAATCCTATCACTAATTGCAAGAAGCTCTTCGAGTTCAGAGGAAATAACCAAAATAGAGATTCCTTCGTGCGCCAATCTTCGTACTTCCTGTATAAGTTCTATTTTTGCCCCGATATCAACACCGATGGTAGGCTCGTCAAGAATCAATAATTTAGGGTTACGTGCCAACCATTTCGCTAATACAATTTTCTGCTGGTTTCCGCCGGAAAGAAGGCTGACAACTTTCTTGGCTGAGTCGGTCTTCACCTTCAACAGCTCAATGTATTTTTGAGCTATTTCTGTTCCTCTGCGATCACTAACAAAAAACCTCTTGACGAAGGTCTTAATCGACGGCAACATTATGTTCTCTTTTAACGTGTGACTCAAAACTAACCCTTGACGTCTTCTGTCTTCCGGAACCATCGCAATACCGCTTGCAATGGCCTCTTTGGTAGTTCTACTTTTGTGACCGTTGGCGTAAATCTCTCCAGAGAAGTCCCTGCGAATACCAAATATGCTTTCAGCAATTTCTGTTCTTCCGCTACCCATTAGTCCGGCTATCCCAACAATTTCCCCTGGATAAACGTCAAAACTTACATCTTTAACCCTTGGGTTACAGGCTAAATTCCGAACCGATAACACAGGCTCACCATTCCGCTCGTATTCCCTGCCATCCCAAGACAATGTTCCTACCATATCATTACCGAGCATGGTTTGCGTTATCTTTTCGAGACTCATATTTATAATATCCTCTGTCAGGACTGTTTTTCCGTCTCTGAGAATTGTAATTCTGTCACATATCCTTGAAATTTCAGCCATCCTGTGAGATATATATATAATTGAGATTCCCGTACTTTTGAGTTTTGCAATTAGTGTAAAAAGAGAGTCGATTTCTGCGTCAGACAAAGCGGCCGTAGGTTCATCCATAATGATAATCTTTGTTTTTTTGGATATCGCTTTAGCGATTTCCACCATCTGACTGTAACCCACTCCCAATCTATCTACTGTCATTTGAGGGTCAATGTCCACCTGAAACTGACTTAGAATTTCGATAGCTGAATTTACACAAGCTTTATCATTCAAGAGCTTCAAAGATGTTTTTGGTTCTCGGGTAAGGAAAATATTTTGTGCCACCGTCAAAGTTGGAATCAGACTCAATTCCTGGAATATCATGGAAATACCCAGGTGCTCTGAGTCCTGAGGGTTTCGAATATCTACATGCTTTCCATTTAATACAATTTCCCCACTATCCTTCGTATAGACTCCAGTAAGAATCTTCATTAAGGTTGATTTTCCGGCGCCGTTCCCTCCTACCAGGGCGTGTACTTCTCCCTCTTCCAATGTAAAATTTGCTTGATCGAGTACTGAAACTCGGTTGAATGACTTGTTAATATTTTTCATTTGGAGTAAGTGATCTCGCCCCATTATCATCACCAACCTACTATGAAAATAACTTTTTTAGAAAACTGAGACCTTCAGTTGCGATAGACTCTTGGGTTGGGGCAATCTGCCTCCAAAGGGAAACTGCTCTGGCGATCTCTGTGTTATCAATGGTGAATGCTTCAATGACAACACTTGCCTCGTATTTAATCTCTTGCAATGTTAGAGCTATCTCATTCCAAGGACAGTGACCTGACCCAGGGATACCGCGATCGTTTTCACACGCATGAAAATGGAAAAGCCTAGTCTTGGCAGTACGTATGGCTGCACAGACATCTGTTTCTTCAATGTTCATATGGAATGTATCCAACAAGAGGCCCACATTCTTCACACCCAGTTTTTCAATGAACTCCATACCCTGTTCGGTGGTATTCATAAAATCTGTCTCGAAACGATTTAAAGGTTCAATTGCTAGGGAAACATTTCGTTCCAACGCATATTCAGAAACTATTTTTATGTTCTCAAGGGCCCAAATTCTTTGCTGATTCCTCTCTGATGGCGTTGCCAAGCGGGCTTTGCCCGTTGCAGAATACATGGGACCAACCACAATAGGCGAACCAATCTCATTAGCAATGTCAATGCAACGCTTTATATACTTAAGTCCACTTTCACGTACATCTGATTGTTCAGAGCTAATGTCCCGACTTTCACCAAAAGCCCCACAAACTGTAGCCTTGATTCCAGAGTTTTGAAGACCATTTTTAAGGCGTTCCGTATCAATTTGAGACGGATCCTCTACACAAATTTCAATAATGTCAAACCCCAGATCGGCAACCCTTTTAGTCAAATCAACATTGTCAGTTGTGAAAGGAGATTCCCATATATAGGTGCTCGCTCCAAATTCCAATTTCAACACCACCATTTCGTTATTAGCTTTGGGGAAATTACGAACTCTTCTTCTTTTTACCAAACGCCACCGCCAAAATGATAATTGCACCACTCACGACAAGCTGTTGGCTCGCATTCAAGCCCATGATGATTAACCCATTGTCAATTGTTCCGATCAGGAGGGACCCGATGATTGTCCCGATAATCGTACCGCTTCCGCCGTACAGACTTGTTCCTCCAAGAATAACGGCCGCAATGGCTGATAGTTCATCACCCGACCCAAAAGTATATCTGGCGCTTTGCATTTGACCTGTATACAACATTCCTGCAATTGCCCCTGCAATTCCAGTCAAAATGAGCGCGTAAAACTTGATCCGATTGGTGTTGATCCCGGAGTATTCGGAAGCGATTCGATTGCCACCGGTCGCCAGGACTTTTCTGCCGAATCCTGTCTTTTTCAGTGCAATATGCCCCAAGACCAGTGCACCAGCAGACCACAACAACAAGGAGGGTATGGGACCTATCTTGCCGGAACCAAATATGTTGTTGAAAGTCATGTTCGAAATAATAATCGGGTTCATATTTGTTATCCACATAGACAGCCCGCTAACTAACTGCATCATGCCAAGCGTAACCAGGAACGATGGTATTCCAATTTTTGTAACAAAAAACCCGTTCACGCCACCAATTACAATTCCGGTCACAATCCCTGCAATTACCGCGCCAACCACCCCGAAACCCGCCTGGAGGGCAAGGCCGGCGGTAAGGGCCCCTAACCCTGCTGTAGAACCGATAGATAGATCGATTTCCCCACATGCGATTACAAATGTCATTGCGGTGGCTTCGACGGTAATCATTGACGTGTTGCTAACGATGTTGAACAGATTTGAAGGAGTCAGGAATCCATCCTTCCCGATGGTGATACCAAAAACAATTAAGACTGCCGCGAACGCGTAATAGACCACATAGTTTCGCCAGTCTATGTTAAATTTTGTTGGTAACAAATTCCGCTCCGTCGCGGCTTGATTCGACATTGTATTTTGACGCCTCCTTAAGTACTTCTGTAAGGACTTTGGAGAGGGGGATGTTGCACCCCTCCCCGTCAGAAAACTAGTCCGACTATATCCCTTCAATTTGAACGGTCACTGTTTTAGAGCACTTTGCAATTGACTTGTTAATTGTGCGTGAAAAACCATTGAGTACCGAGAACTTATATTAGAATGATCAATTGGCAAGGCAGACTCAACGACATATGGATGAGTTGGAACCCCTATAAGGGCCAGTGCCCCTTCTTCAACAGCCGCTTCTGCCTGATTAACTGGACGCTGTGCGCCAAGCCCTTTAATGATCCCGTTTTGTGCAATGCTCAGTGCATCCACACTATCCAAATCCATCGTGGTAAGTGTAAAGTTATTTGCGTTCTTTCCTGCTTCCTTCACTGCACTTACAGCACCTTCCGCTGGATTGCTCCATGGAACCCACATCCCCTGCGTGTTCGGATATTTCGTTAAAAGTGCGGAGGCAGCGGTCGTACCGTCATTCGGTCCAGTGATACCGGTCACACCAACGATGTGTATATTTGGATATTTATACATGATGCGTGTCGTAAAGCCCTCATACCGTTGATTCAATACTGGAAAATTGTCATTAAAGTAAACTACAGTAATGTTCCCCTTATCATGTAGATCCTTAGCGAGAAGATCAGCTGCCGCCATACCATTACCATAGTTATCACACGTCACGACGGAAACATAGTCTTTACCAGCTGTCATACCCTGTGCTGGCTGATCGATGAATACGATTTTCGATCCCGTAGCAGCGAGATTCTTAAATGCAGTTGACTCGGTCTGTGTATTTACCGGCAAGCCAATTGTTATGTCAGGTTTTCTGGCCGCTATAGCCTGTAAATCAGAAATCTGCGCTGTGTCTGAGAAGTTAGCATTTGTGATAGTTACCACTTTGATCCCTAAGGCCTTTGCTTCTTCCTGGACACCTTTTACAATCTGCTGTGAATAAGAACCGGTCATATAGTGCATAGCAAGGGCCAATGTATAGTGTCCGGCCTTGATCTTCGCAAGTTGAGCAGATGTAATGTGAATATCACCGACTGGATAAGCTGTTTCACCAGGATAAGGAGAAGGACTATACACTGCGCTCCCATTATAGTCATTCATAAGTGATTGCGGAGACAGCGTTTTTGCCAACTTTTTTTGAGCAGTGGTAGGTGGCGTATACCAAGCAGGCTGAGAAACAATCTTTTGCTCAGTACTTTGACTGAAAGCCGCCGAACTGGTTGTTCCAGTTCCATTTGAATTACCACTAGAATTAGATGTTCCGCATCCAAGGACAGCTAAGCATGTAACTGCTGTAATTGAACCAAGGCTAACTAGTTTTTTAATTTTCACTACTATTCCCCCTTTAACTGAAGTTTTGCCGTATTTAAAAGCATGAAATCCTTCCTTCGATACTCACCCCCTTAAGCACCTTGCACATTTACCATGAGTTTTAGAACGTCTTTGTTTTCGATAGCTTCGTGAATGCCATCAACAACACTCGCTAAAGGAATTTCCTTGCTGATTACCTGTGTAGGATCAAACCTTTTATTAGAGATAAGCTGAATGGCTTTCAACCAAGTGTCATAAGTACCAGCGTAGGAACCGACGATTGTGAGCTCCTTACTGTAAATATCAAACGGTTTAATTTCCATACTGCTCGTCGCCGGTGCCGCACCGTAGGCAACAAGTACACCGCCTCTTCTTACCATGTCGAAGGCTTGTATATATGTTGGAATTGCACCCACAACTTCAAAAACGAAATCTGCGCCCCGTCCATCTGTTAACTCCCGCACCACCTGCACTGGGTCGACTAAGTTGGCATCGATTACATGATCAACACCCAAATCTCTGGCTTTCTGTAATCGAACCTGATTCAGTTCACTCACAATTACTTTACTAGCACCATTTAGTTTTGAAATTAATGCGTGAACCAATCCCATAGGCCCTGCGCCTATTATGGCAACCGTACTGCCTAACGTAATTCCCGCTCGTTCTTGGCCACGTAATACACAGGCCAAAGGTTCAATGTAGGCAGCCTCTTCCCAAGAGATACCATCCGGAATCAAGTAAATGTTCCCTGCAGGTGCTTTCACATATTCAGCAAAGGCACCGTTCATATGTACCCCAATTTGCCTAATACTTTCACAAAAGAGCTTCTGGCCGTTTCGGCAATAAAAGCAGGTACCACAACTAACGTTAATATCTGCTGTAACTCTCGCGCCGATGGGAACATTGGTAACACCGCTACCAACTTCGACCACTTCTCCTGCAAATTCGTGGCCCTGAATTAATGGTGTTGGGGCTGGAAAACGTCCTTTAAAAATGTGAGGATCCGTCCCGCAAATTCCGCACTTCACAACTTTGATCAGCACTTCATTCGCATTAATCTCTGGAATTGCAACCGCTTTAACGACCATATCTTCCGGAGCATTCAATACAGCGGCCAGCATTGTTTTCCTCTGCATTCTAATTCCCCCTATTAGTCTCGTTAGTCAAAGAGTTGTTTCAGAAATTCAATCGACTCTTTTGTGTACTCATCGTAAAATTCGTCACACCGTGAACCTTTAAGTACTAGAAACGGGTCTGCTGCTGCAGGCAAAAGTTCCATGGATAGGTACCCGCTGTAGTTAATATCTTTTAATGCAGCGGCAACTGAACCGAAATCGATATGTCCTCTCCCTGGTGCAGCCCTATTACTATCCGCGATATGAACATAAAACAGATGCCCCTCGACAGATCGAAACGCGTCGGCAATGTCTCTTTCCTCAAGGTTCATGTGAAAAGTGTCACCCATGCAACCTACATTCGGGAGATCAATTTCTTTCACCATGGATAAAGATTGTTCAAGGGTGTTTAATAAATAGTTTTCGTAACGATTCCAAGGTTCGACGGCAAAGCGTATACCGTGTTCAAGCGCATACTTACCCGCTTCCCGAATTCCTTCAACGGCCCAAGCCCATTCTTGTGCCTTATCACCTTCCGGACGGATTTTCATGCAAGCTGTCGGAGTTACTGAAAACCCTGGTGCTTCCAAAAAAGAGGCCATATTTACTAGATCCTTCAAATACGCAACAGCGTTCTTCCGAATTTCTTCATTGCTTGAGGCAAGGTCTCGTTCCTGGGTGTAGATTGCGCACAGTGATGAAGCCTGAATGTCCCACTTACTAAGCAACTCTTTAACTCTCCTTAGGTTCATCTCTTTAGGCTCACCAACGAGTTCTACCCCGTCGTAGCCGAAGCGTGATAGTCTGGAGATACCCTCCTCAATATCCTCACTGGCGTATACTAGTGTGTTGTACGAGTATTTAATCATTTCTTTACCCTCCTTCATGTTTAAACGTTTCTTTTATGCCCACCACATCTGTGCCGGAGTCTCCTTAAAAATGCAACGTTTCAGCATTTCGACGGCTTTGCTAAAACCCTCATTAATTGAAGCTAGGGCGTCCTCATGCTCGATACTTAATACATTGTCGTAGCCGACGACGCGTAGTACACTGATGATCCTTTTCCAGACGGCTTCGTCCATCCCGTAGCCCACACTGCGAAACGTCCATGACCGATTCAACACGTCATCGTAAGGTTTAGTATCTAAGATGCCATTGCGGCGGATGTTGCTTTCGTCCAAGTACACATCCTTAGCGTGCACATGAAAAATTGCGTCGTTCGCAGCAAGAACTTTAATTGCCTCAACAGGTTCGATCCCTTGCCAAACCAAGTGACTCGGGTCAAAATTAGCACCTATGGATTCGCCAACAGCTTTACGTAGACGAAGAAGCGTTTCTGGGTTATAGACCATGAAACCGGGGTGCATCTCAAATGCAATTTTAGTAATGCCATGCTGTTTTGCATATTCTGCCTCCTGCGTCCAGTACGGAATCAACTTCTCGTTCCATTGCCACTCCAGCACCCTCTGATAATCCAGGGGCCACGCGCAGGTGACCCAGTTCGGCCACATGGATTGATCTGAATCACCTGGACAACCTGAGAAAACGTTAATAACGTCAACTCCCATTTTCTCCCCCAGAAGCACCGTTTGTCGCCAAGTTGCGTGAAAATTTGCCGCAACGTCATTCTGTGGGTGCAGGGGATTACCATGACAACTGAGTGCGCTTACATCTAACTCCCTGATTTGAAGCGCAGTTAATAATTCATGGAGTTTTCGTTCATTACTAAGCAATTCTGTAGGATCACAGTGTGCTGTGCCAGGATAGTTCCCTGTTCCAAGTTCAACTGCTTCGAGCCCCATAGCTTTCACGTTATCTAAAACTTGGAGAAGTGATTCGTCTTGGTACAAGACAGTAAAAACACCCAGTTTCATCTTTAATCCCCTTCCTTTGTGCCGACGTCAATCCACGTCCGCCTTGTATTACTCGTAAAAATCGCATCAGTGATGCAAGAGATCTGGTACCCGTCTTCGAATGTTGCAAAGGTAGGACTATCCTTACCAGGTTGCTTTCCTTCCTGGATAAAATGATAGAATTCCTGCATGGTACTTTTGACCCCATCTGCCCAAGCTTCATTGTGCCCGCCCGGGTAATGAATGAATGGTAACGCCTTAGGATGGACCAGAGATGGGTCAGCAAGGAGAAGTTCATTCGGCTTGTCGCGATGACCAATCCATAATCGTTCTGGTTCCTCCTGATTCCAAAAAACAGAGCCTTTCGTTCCACTTATCTCAAAACTCAAACGATTCTTTCGACCTGCGCTGACCTGAGATACAAGCATTATCCCTTTGGCACCGCCGTCCATCTCAAACAGCACCGACGCAAAGTCTTCCGTTTGTATTGCTATGTCTTCAAACTCAGTTTCGTATGTTACTGATTGGAATGTTGTCGTCCCGCCGACTGGTTTCTTACGGATAGGATGTACGGTCGTAAAGTCGGCCATGACACGAGTAACGCGTTGTCCCGTGACGTGCTGAACAACGTCAACCCAATGCGAACCAATATCCGCAATTGCCCTCATCGCTCCGCCCTTATCAAGCTCAAGGCGCCAATTATAATCCATTTCGTTCAACATCCAGTCTTGCAAATAACT
>JAKADF010000100.1 GCA_021820805.1 Bacillota bacterium | reverse complement strand
AATGTAAAGAAAGGCTAAAACAGCATATCCAGCAATTTTTGCAGCACGGTTTAATTTTCCCAAGTGCGCACACACCTTTTATCATGTTAAGGGAGACATGGTACTCTTTCCATTTTAACTAAGAAATCGGATTGCGCAAAGTGAAAAAAAGGATATTCGGTCATCTTTCGGAAAAAGCCCTGACATAAACGAACTACAGGAAGGTTGAACAGATCATGACACGAGACGAATATATCGAAGAATTATATGTTGAGGATCCAAAGCTTTCTCTAGTCCAGGAAATAATCACCAAGAACAACATGCCAAAAATATCAGTCGCGCCAATGTTAGGCCGTATGCTGACTCTGCTCGCGCACTCTATAAATGCCAGACGTGCACTTGAAATCGGATCGCTCGGCGGATACAGCGCAATTTGTATTGCACAAGCCCTCCCTTCAGATGGACAACTTATTTGCCTTGAGCACAACCCAAATTTCGTGCAAGTCGCAAAAAACAATATTCAAGAAGCAGCTCTTATAGATCGTGTAACGTTTATGGCGGGTGAAGCCGTGAATAATCTTATTCAATTAGTGAATGATAAGGTTCAGTTTGACATGGTTTTTATTGACGCAGACAAAATGAATTATCCAATTTATTTATCGCACGCTGTATCACTGTCACATCCTGGTACGCTTATTATTGCGGATAATGTTTTACTCAAAGACCGAGTTTGCGATCCGCTGGCGACTGCTCCTTCACCAATTGCAATGCGTCAGTTCAATGAAACATTCGCCTCTCACCCGAAATTCGAATCTGTCATTTTACCCATTTACGATGGTTTTGGGATTGCACGTGTCAGATAAAAGGCCATTCAAAGTTCGATCTTTTGTTATAAAACAGCCGCGGTATTTTCAAAAGTGTTATAATATAATAACTAACAAAAGGAGTGGTGAACCGTGGAAACGAGCGAGCTGGATAATTCGAACATTCAGTCAGTAATTTGTGGATCATGCGGGAAGCCAGTTGACGATAACACAGAAGAAAACGAAACAAATGAATGCCCAGACTGCGCAAACTATTGGGTAAAAGAACAGATTTTCCGGCATTATTATTAAGTCATCTAACCTCTTGTTCACTCCACTCCAATTCGCACATGTTTTTGTATTGGATAAGCTGCCAATCAGGCAGCTTATCTTCGTTATAATCATTATCTTGTATTAAAGCCTTCTCAGGCAGACCCGTATGACCTCTCACCCCATAGTACTTTTATGTCAATCTCTCAATAAATGAATCGGAATATGATAGACTTATAAAAAGCCCGTTTACAACTGCAGTACATATTTGAAACAACAGATATTTTCCTGCACCGTGAGAGGAGGCTCTGTAGGATGAAGAAAACATATTTAGCGGTAAGTGCGCTGCTCATGCTGACCGTTACGGCTTGCGGCGCAGATAAACCAACTTTGTCAGCTCAAACCACGAATACTTCAGTCTCTACGGCCAACAATACGACAGTTTCAAACTCAGATGGAAATGTAACTTCTGCTGAAAGTGCACCAGCGATTTCCTTGTCATCGTTTACAGAAGCAAAATCAAGCGGCATCAGTGTTTCTACACCAACTGGATGGGACGTAACACCAATTCAAGGCGGAGATTATATGGGATGGGAGCTGACGAACCCAAAGGACTCAAGCCAGAAAATCAAAATAATAAGGTCTAGTTGTGTAGGCTGTACAATGGCTTCTGATGGTTCTGTTCAAGCTAAACTTGCCATTCCAGTAAAAGTCTCAAATATTACAAGTACATCTGACAGTAATCATGTTGTGAACTATACTTTTTCACCCAAAAGCAGCACAAACAACACAAATAATATGACGAATACCACAACTGGGAGTGAAATTACTGAAAACGAAGGGACAGGCATGGTTGTCGTATCTCACGATTCCAGCGGATATGGCTCCATAGAAGTCGTTCTGCCCGCTTCAGAATCAGCCATTGCCAAGCAGGTGATTAGCAGTTTTGAGTTTTCTCACTAACTAAATACCGTAAAGCTCAATGGCAATTGTGCAAAGCCTTGTTCAGTTTTAAGTTTTCACGGGCTATGTGCAATTGCTTTTCTCTTGCCATTTCAGCTCATAACAAATCTATAGAATTTATATAATTTTTTCGCTATTATGGTTATACTTGCCGATTGGTTGAGAGGAGAGCTCCATGCGGATTTTCCTTGATTTAATGTGGTATTTCAAAACAAGAAAGGCAGAGTACCTTGGCGGAATCATGATGCTAGTGCTTGTTGCGCTTCTTGGACTCATACCGCCTCGAATTGTCGGCATATTTGTGGATAGTATTAACCATCATACATTAACACACAAAATGTTGTGGACATGGCTTTTTACAATACTTGCTATCGCATTATCAATGTACGTTTTTCGCTACTTATGGAGAATTTTGCTGTTTGGATCTGCTATTCATCTATCCACGTTAATTCGTAAACAGCTGTACGAACACTTTACCAGTATGTCTCCCCAGTTTTTCCATGAACGTCGAATCGGGGATTTGATGGCTCATGCTACGAACGACATTTCTGCGATTGAATCGACAGCAACTGACGGAATTCTAACACTTGTTGATTCCATTACAACAGGCGGCCTTGTTGTTATCACAATGGCCGTGACAATCAACTGGCAATTAACGCTTGTTGCACTCCTGCCAATGCCAATTATGGCTTACGCAACAAGCAAATATGGAACAATTCTGCACAAACGTTTTATCAAAGCTCAAGCAGCTTTCTCCGATATGAATGACAAAGTACAAGAAAACATCTCCGGTGTGCGTGCAATCAAGGCATTTGGACAAGAAGACTCTGAGATTCAATCCTTTGCTATACTTTCCAAAGATCTCGTTGAGAAAAATATTGCTGTGGCAAAAATTGATGCATTATTTGATCCGACAATCGCACTCATTGTTGGGTTGTCTTACTTCCTATCCTTCGCTTTTGGGTCGGTACTCGTTATCCATCATCGCTTGACGATTGGCGACTTAACTGCATTCTCTATCTACCTTGGTCAGCTGATTTGGCCAATGCTTGCATTTGGTTTTCTATTCAATGTTGTCGAACGCGGTAGTGCATCGTATGACAGAGTACGTAAACTGATGGCTGTTCCCCCTGTGATTATAGACAGGCCAAATGCAACCGACATAGTGCCTTCTGGGGATGTTACATTTAAAATCAATTCGTTCAAATATCCATCCGCTGTATCACCCACTCTTACAGATATTGAGGTAACCGTGAAACAAGGAACTACACTCGGAATCGTCGGGAAAACTGGGAGCGGAAAAACGACCTTGCTTCGGTTATTGATGCGTGAATTTGACATAGATGATGGTGATATTACAATCGGGATCCACTCAATTTATGAAGTAAAACGAAATGCACTGCGTAAAGCTATTGCCTATGTGCCGCAAGAGCATTTTTTATTTTCAACCACAATTGCAGAAAACATAGCTTTTGGAAACCCTGATTCAACCCTGCACGAAATCGAAAATGCAGCAAAGCTTGCATCCGTTCATAAAGACATCCTGCAGTTTGAAGCAGGCTATGCAACAATGGTTGGCGAACGCGGGGTAACTTTATCTGGCGGGCAAAAACAAAGATTATCTATTGCCAGGGCACTTTTATTAGATTCAGAAATCTTGATTCTTGACGATTCACTTTCGGCAGTTGATTCGAAAACAGAAACGCAAATCTTAACTTCACTGATGGAGAATCAAAAGGATAGAACAACAATTATATCGACTCATCGATTAAGCGCAGTAGCTCATGCTGATATTATCATTGTGCTGGATAACGGGAGAATTATTGAACGCGGTACACACGGGCAGTTGATAAATCAAGACGGGTGGTATGCTTCTATTTATCGAAATCAGCAAATTGAATCTCTCGTTGAACAAGGAGGTGAGTAAAACAGAATGGATGCCTCACATTCAAATACTCAAAATTCCCAAACTTCACCAGGAAAGCACAGGTCAAAAACATTTTTGCGGCTTATTCTTTACGTAAAACCGTATACTTGGAAGCTTTTTCTTTCTCTGTTTCTGCTTGTGCTTGGAACAGCGTCCGATGTCTTAGGACCGATTATAATTAAAGTATTTATTGATCAGAATCTAACACCTGGAATTTTTCCGCCTCATAGGATTCTCTTTCTTGCGAGTGCGTATTTGCTTTTAATTATAGGATCATCTGCATTTAATTACATACAACTCGTTTCATTTCAAACGATTGCGCTCGAAATTATCAGGCAGATTCGAATCGATATGTTCGCTAAAGTACAACACCTAGGCCTGTCCTATTTTGACAGAACGCCTGTTGGTACGCTCATTTCTCGCATAACAAACGATACAGAAGCAATTAAAGATCTCTTCGTAAGTGTATTATCAACCTTTATTCAAAACTTGATTCAACTTGTTGGCATATTTATTTCCATGTTCGTACTTGATGCTCATTTAGCATCTTTTTTGTCTTGTTCTAGCACCAATAATTCTAATCATTATGCGTACGTACCAAAAATTCAGTTCCCGCATTTTTCATATGGCACGCCATCGACTAAGCCTAGTCAACGCTAAATTAAACGAATCATTGCAAGGCATGTACGTTGTTCAAGCCATGCGTCAGGAAAAACGGCTGCAGCAGGAGTTTAATGAAATAAACGAATCATATCGCTTGGCACGGCTTGGAAATATAAAGCTAAATGCTGTTATGCTAAGGCCACTCGTTGACATTGTTTATTTTCTTTCGCTTATGTTCATTATTAGTTTCTTTGGATATACCTCCTTCAATTCTGTCATTGATATTGGCATCGTTTATGCTTTTATCAATTACTTAGATCGATTCTTTGAACCTGTAAACAGTATGATGCAACGCCTTAATTTGTTTCAACAAGCAATTGTGTCTGCAGAACGTGTATTTCAGGTTCTAGACGAAACAGACCTTGCTCCAAGGCAAATTGGAAATAAAGACCTCCGTTTTAAAGACGGTAAAATTGTTTTTGAGAACGTTTCTTTCTCCTATGATGGTAAAACAGAGGTGCTAAAAGACATTTCATTTACAGCTCAGCCATCACAAACCGTTGCAATTGTAGGACATACTGGTAGCGGAAAAAGTACGATTGTTCAACTCTTGATGCGGTTTTACCCTGTGACGCATGGACGAATTCTAATTGACGGCCATCCGCTTGATGCATATCCAGAGGAAGAACTAAGAAATAGAATGGGGCTTGTTTTACAGGATTCATTTTTGTTTGTTGGCAATATCGAGGAAAATATCCGTTTTGCACGCAAGCAGATTTCTGACAAAGAAATTTTGGAGGCTGCAGTGTTTGTCCAGGCAGATTCGTTCATTAAAAAGCTGCCTGGCTCTTATAAAGCAGCAATCGGTGAACGTGGTGCAACACTTTCCAGCGGTCAAAGACAGCTTTTGTCATTTGCCCGCACAATCGCTTCCAAACCAAAGATTCTTGTGCTTGATGAAGCAACCGCCAGTATTGATACAGAAACGGAAGATGCCATTCAGACAGCACTTTACAAAATGAGAAAGAATCGAACAACAATCGCAATAGCTCATCGCTTGTCAACGATTCAAGACGCCGATTTAATCCTGGTTCTCCATCGTGGACAAATCGTTGAGCAAGGCACACACCAAACATTGCTTGAAAAACAAGGTCTATATCATAAGATGTTTCTATTGCAACAAGGATTACAACAACAACTATGAGTTTAAAAGACATTACACCCCAATGTCGTATGTTTCACTTTTCCGACGACGTACCTTACGCCAGCCGACTATGACGCCGCCAGCGATTAAAATTCCTGCCGCTGCACCTCCACCAATAAACCAGGAAGCATCGGATGTCACTTGAATAAGGGGCAATTGCCAATTCTCGTTGATTTGAACTGGAACTTGACCCGTTAACATTCCGCTTTGTTTAAAAACTAAATTACCAACTAGAGCGCCTTGTTTCTCCTCTGTGACAGGTGGTTGAACAGAAAGGGTTTTTGTGAAATTCGGCAGCGACGATTTCCTTACAGTCGCGAGAACAGGTTCCGTCGTTTCAAGCTGAATCTGGTCACCTTTAGGATCTTTCATTTGACCCACTGTTACACCAGCAGGCATTATCGTTTCTGTTTGATAATGGGCAAAAGCAAAGTCTAATAATGAAGAAGCATCATGACGTATCTCATAATCAGTAGGTGTATCCATCAAAACAGCCAAAAATGTTTGCGTGCCGTGTGTCGCGCCCACTACAAGAGTCTCATGAGCAATACTCGTGTACCCGGTCTTGACTCCAATTGCGCCTGGATAATAAAACAACATCCGATTTAAGTTCCATAAATCTGACTGCCAGGCCTTTCCTTTCCAATGAATCATCTTCGTTTGAACAATCTTCCGAAATTCCGGTATTTGCATTGCGGCTCGAGTAATCACAGCCATGTCGTATGCAGTTGTGATGTGAGATGGATCTGGCAATCCATTGGGATTTTCAAAATGTGTATGGTCAGCACCAAGGTTTTTTGCTTCTTGATTCATCATTGTAGCAAAACCTGCAACTGACCCACCATAATGCTCGGCGATTTCAACTGCCGCATCGTTCGCAGAATCAAGAAGGAGAGCATAAAGCAACTGTTCAAGAGTGTGAGTTTCCCCAGGAACCATATATAATTTATCCGATGGCTGGCTAACAGCATTTTGACTTGCACTGAGTTCATCTGTTAGTTTACCCTTTTTCAGTGCAATCATGGCCGTCATAATTTTTGTAATGCTTGCAGGGTAGTGTGTTTGCAAAGGATTTTTTGCATAAACTATTGTACCTGTAGTCATATCCATGACAACCGCTGCCTTTGAAACGATTTGAGGCCAAGACTTTTCAGGTTGTGCGGTCATCGGTACCCCATCTGAATACGTTTGATTTAAAATTGCACTTACACTTTGCGTATCTTGACCAGCTAAGTCTTTATTCGATGGCTGAACAACCGCATAAGCAAATCCCCATCCGTTTAAGCCAATCATTATTAAACAGGAAAAAAGAAATGCAACCGCCCTTTTGGCCCCCACATGTCGGAAAGACATTATACATCTCCTTAATCAACCAAATAACGTTGAAAGACTTTATCTATATATCTGTAAAAAGACACACGTACCCTATTCTGATAGATTACTATACAGTTACTGAACTAGACCATGGATTTCTAATCCATATCTGGAATGTTTGCTAGCAATATTTGAAATGGATTTAAATGGGTTAAAATCCAAATAGATTATATCGGCATGACATGCATAGATTGTGATTAGGGTGACAAGATAGGAGTGCAGTCTAGTCCAACAAGGGAGGAACCAGAATCCATGCCAAACAACAATCAAACTCTCGTACAGAATGCACAAAATTCACTCGACCAAATGAAGTATGAAATTGCTACAGAGTTCGGTGTTAATCTGGGACCAGATACGACTAGCCGTCAAAACGGGTCGGTTGGTGGAGAAATCACCAAACGCCTCGTAAGTTTTGCTGAGCAGCAATTAGCTGGAAAAGGAACAAGATAATCTCTCTCATTACTTCTTTTACCGCCCGTTCTTCCATAAGAACGGGCGGTAAAATGAATAAATTTATGGCAATATAATCCCACGACAGGCTATTTCAATTTGATTGTCACAACGATATCATATACTTATGAAGCATCCTCATACAAAAGATACATACCAAACTACAGATGACAAAAACAAAGCATCTTATTATGTATATATTGTCAGGTGTGCTGACAACACACTGTATATCGGTTTTACAACAAAACTGAAGCAAAGAATAGAAACACATAATAACGGGAAGGGAGCAAAATACACAAAAGGCCGAAGGCCTGTTGTTTTATGTTATTTTGAATCCTTTTCATCAAAATCAGAAGCACTTTCGAGGGAATACAAACTAAAGCAGTTGTCAAGAAAGCAAAAAGAAGAGTTAATCAACCAGGATAAGAGTCATTGAGCCCTACGGCCAATGCATATTTAAAGTTGTAAGATCTCCCCGTCTGCACTGTAATTCAGAACTAGGACTTCTTCAATTTTTCCTCTTCCCGAAGCATTAGAATTGATGGCCCTAATTGCAGTTGTAACAATGACATTGTATTCCTTATACAACTCCCGAACGTACTCAGTATTGGAATTACTCAACATCACCATGCAACGCCGACGAGTAAGGTCGTCGACCGTGTCTTTTAGGCGTTTCTGTTCATCGCGATTAAAACTTCCTTTATAGTAACTCGTAAAGGATGATGTAACAGAAATCGGATCATAAGGCGGATCAAGGTAAACAAAATCACCCATTCCTGCACCAGCCAGTGCATTCTCAAAATCCGTATCCAGAATCTTGATGTCGTTCTCATTCAAATATTGACTGATTGCTCTCAGTCCCTTTTCATCCGCAAACCTAGGATTTGTATACCTGCCGAATGGAACATTCCAGTGCCCCCGCAAATTTGTCCTAAATAATCCGTTGTAACACGTCTTATTAATAAAGATGAGTCTTGCAGCCCGTTCAACATTTGACCATTTCTCGTAATCTGGAGTTCGGTCAACGTTTCGAATGGCATAATAATATTTCTCGTCATTCTTGTGCAGAGACAGCACTGATATCAGTTCATCTACCCTGTCCTTAATAACTCTGTAAGCATTAATCAACTCTGTATTAATGTCGTTGATCACGGCACGCCTCGGTCGCAAATCAAAAAGAACAGCACCTGCTCCGACAAAAGGCTCGTAGTATATGTTGAAGTTCTGAGGAACGTATTGTCCAATTTTCGAAAGCAATTGGCGTTTCCCACCGGCCCATTTTAAGAATGGCTTAACTGATTTATTCATCGTTTGGTCATGTGTCATGCACTAAATCGCACCCTTTAAATTCCTTCAGTTCATTGCAGACAGAGTATATGATAATGCAGTCTCTTACCTATTCTATATTAGTTGGAATTCCCGCGGCCAGCATAAAACCTTTACATATTCTTTATACCTTTTAGAAATATCATTAAATAGAACTTCAAACTCGATTGTTACTGTAATCTAGTTCAAAAAACCATGA
>JAKADF010000099.1 GCA_021820805.1 Bacillota bacterium | reverse complement strand
TCCAAACTATACCGTTGCCGAGATTCTCCCATTACTAAACACCTCGAATTTAGACTGATTTTATAGTGCCCGTCCAAACTCGTTCTGTCTACTTAAAAGACTAACCTCATTTTTGCTCGTAAGCTCATAACTAAAGCTCGCATTGCTAGTTAAACCCCCTTTTTTTCTATTATTGAATCCAAATGTGGTGATAGATGGAACTGCAAATTTAAACAAGTAAATTTTGGGAATATATATACCAAAATTAAGCAACATTTTTCCGTGAAAAGAGGGGCACCGCATGGTGTAGATGCGATGCCCCTCTCGAGTTCATTCGCCTGCTACGCTTTAAGAGTGCGCAGAAAACATTATGTATTCATGTTGCCACATAGAGCAGATCATTTATAATGCAGGCTGGAGTCGTAGATGTGGATAAATGATAGATTACTGCTCGTCGTCGATTTGAATGCTGGATTCTTTTGCACGAATGCTAAGAAACTCAAGAACATCATCAGCGTCAATACCACTGTATAGGATGTTCCCAGTAACTTCTTTCAGTACCCAGCCGCCATTATCGGTTTGGTCTGCATATAAAATCATAGGCTTACCGTTCCACGAAAAATAGACTTCTTTGCTGGTAGCCGCTAGTTCCCTAAGCTTGTCAAACATTTGCCATGTCCCCTTCACCATCATGTGGATACAATCAGGTTGACAATCCCAGTATCGCGCGGGAATAACCGAAGTGCAACCATTTCATGTATGTAGACTAAGGATAATATTCATATATAGGGATTCGGAGTGATAAGTGTCACGATCCATCTTTTTTTAAAGATGATAATTAAGAATGTGGAATTGGATACGTGGTCAATTGGCATAGTGAATTTTAAGACTCAGGTTACGTGCACGAGGTGAGAATCTATATGGATAAATACGTTGCGCTCGTATTTGACGAAAATAAAAATGTATGGTCCGTGCGGAAACTAGACACGGACGAATGTTTAGGGATTTGTACAACGAAAAAAGAGGCTGTTCAGTTCTGTGCAGAGTACGGTTGGACTGTAAAACGGATCGTAAAATAGAAATTGGGCTTCCTGTTGTGTACAAAATCCTTTTTGGCTATAATTGCGCTAAGTTGAACAGTTGAAAAGCGATGATGGGAATAAGTAGATACGGGAACATGCGATTTTTACAGAGAGCCGGGGATGGTGGAAACTCGGTGCAAAGTTCGTATTGAATGGATCCTTGAGCTGGTGCGTGGAACGGCGGGAGCTTAGTATACGTTTTTCGATTAGCCACCGTTATGAGGCTTTCATAAGACCGATTTAAGTTTTCTCTTTTGACGAGATAAATGAACGGGTCTTTAGTGAGGTGCGGCTGCATAAACAAAGCCGAACTTGGGTGGTACCGCGGAAATCATCCGTCCCATGTATGGGGCGGCTTTTTTATTTTTAAAAGGAGTGTACGCAGAGTGACAAAACGAGTATTTTCTGGCATACAGCCAAGTGGGACATTGACATTAGGAAATTACCTAGGCGCGATGAAACATTTCGTAGACTTGCAGGATGAAGCGGACTGTTTGTTTTGTGTCGTAGATTTGCATGCGATTACGGTCCCTCAAGAACCAGAGAAATTGCATAAAAATACACGTAATCTAGCAGCACTGTATCTAGCATCTGGAATAGACCCTGCAAAGGCGACACTGTTCGTTCAGTCTCATGTGCCTGCACATGCAGAGCTAGGATGGCTCTTGCAGTGCATTGCTTATTACGGTGAACTCGGGCGTATGACTCAATTTAAAGACAAATCCGAGCACAAAGACATCGTAACTGCCGGCCTGTTTACGTATCCAGCACTAATGGCCGCGGATATCCTGCTTTATCAAACCAACCTTGTTCCAGTCGGTGACGACCAAAAACAGCATTTGGAATTAACAAGAGACATCGCGATTCGATTTAATAATCGTTTTGGAGACACGTTCACTGTACCTGAGCCATTGATAGCAAAAGTCGGCGGACGCATCATGAGCCTCGAGAATCCGACGAAGAAAATGAGTAAGAGTGATGAAAGCCAAGGAGCATACATTTCTATGTTGGATGAACCTGCAGTTATAAGGAAAAAAATCGCGAGGGCGGTAACCGATTCGGATAGAGAAGTGCGCTACGACGTTGAAAACAAACCTGCCGTAAGCAACTTAATGACAATTTACTCCTTGTGCGCAAACTTATCTATTCAAGAAGTTGAAGCAAGATTTGCAGGGCAAGGATATGGACCGTTTAAGAAGGAACTTGCTGAGGTTGTTGTTTCAACTCTCGAGCCCATTCAAACAAGATATAAGGAATTAGTAGGGTCAAGCGAAGTGGATTTAATTTTGCACGATGGGGCAAGGAGAGCAACAGAAAAATCTGCGCAAACTCTTGCTGATGTGAAACATAAGTTTGGTTTCCTCGTTTGATTGAATATGTTATCATTCTAGTTGGTATTTGATACATAAAGGAGGCCGTTCGATGGCGGAGTTCCAGTCCTTTGAAGCACCTGTGAGTGGAGAACCAATCACTCTCAGTAATGGAAAGCTGAATGTGCCTGACCACCCTATTGTACCGTTTATTGAAGGAGATGGTACGGGTCCGGATATTTGGGCAGCATCAAAGCGTGTATTTGACGCAGCAGTTGAAAAAGCTTACAGCGGTAAACGCAAGATTGAATGGTTTGAAGTATATGCAGGAGAGAAAGCCTTCAATAAGTTTAATGAATGGCTTCCACAAGATACATTAAAGGCCTTATCCGAATATATCGTCAGCATTAAAGGTCCGTTGACCACTCCAGTAGGCGGCGGTATCCGCTCATTGAATGTTGCTTTACGTCAACAACTTGATTTATATGTTTGCCAACGCCCAGTTCGGTATTTTGATGGTGTGCCGTCACCGGTAAAGCATCCTGAACTCGTTGATATGGTTATATTCCGCGAAAACTCCGAAGATATTTATGCGGGTGTTGAATGGCAGGAAGGTACACCAGAAGCTAAGAAAGTCATTCGATTCTTGCAAGAGGAACTTGGCGTTACAAAGATCCGCTTCCCGGAGACATCTGGTATTGGTATTAAGCCTGTATCTAAAGAAGGAACAGAACGTCTAGTTCGTTCAGCTATTGAATATGCTTTAAAACATAGCAGAAAGAGTGTCACACTCGTCCATAAAGGCAACATTATTAAATTTACAGAAGGCGCCTTTAAGAGTTGGGGTTATGCATTAGCAGAGCGGGAGTTTAAAGATCAAACGTTTACTTGGACTGAATACGACCGCATCAAAGCAGCAGAAGGCCAAGAAGCTGCTGACAATGCGCAAAAGGCGGCTGCTGAATCCGGTAAGATTATTGTTAAAGATGTCATTGCTGACGCTTTCTTGCAACAAATTCTATTGCGCCCGGCAGAATATGATGTCATTGCAACATTGAATCTTAACGGGGATTATGTTTCAGATGCACTGGCTTCACAAGTCGGCGGTATTGGTATTGCACCTGGCGCAAATATTAACTACGTCACTGGACATGCTGTTTTTGAGGCTACGCACGGTACAGCTCCCAAATATGCTGGACTTGACAAAGTAAACCCAGGTTCCGTTATCTTGTCTGGCGTCATGATGCTCGAATATATGGGCTGGCAAGAGGCAGCTGACAGCATTACAGCAGCACTTGAGAAAGCAATTACGCAAAAAGTGGTCACATACGACTTTGCACGTTTAATGGAAGGTGCAAAACAAGTGAAGACTTCAGAATTTGCGGATGCAATCATTGCAAACTTGGAATAATCGATTTGGAAGCGTGCCGGTTTTCGGTGCGCTTCGCCTTGTTAAAGATGCATAAAACGGCTCTTACGCTGAGAAGAAGGGATGATTCATCTTGTTAAACCGTAAGAAAGTTTCCGTTATTGGTGCAGGTTTCACTGGCGCAACGGCAGCATTTATCATTGCTTCTAAAGAACTGGCAGATGTTGTGTTGCTCGATATTCCACAACTCGAAAACCCGACAAAAGGCAAAGCCCTCGATATGGCTGAAGCTATGCCGGTTATAGGCTCAGATGTAAGAATTATTGGTACCGCAAACTATGAAGATACGGCAAATTCGGATTTAGTTATTATTACAGCAGGTCTTGCACGTAAGCCTGGCATGAGCCGTGATGATTTGGTTACGAAGAATGCCGGCATCGTAAAATCGGTTACTGAGCAAATTGTTAAATATTCACCAAATTCAATCATTGTTGTTCTCAGCAACCCTGTAGATGCAATGACCTATGTTGCATATAAAACCTCAGGTTTCCCAAAGAACCGAATCATTGGTCAAGCAGGTGTGCTTGATACGGCTCGCTTCAATGCGTTTGTTGCAGAAGCTGTTGGTGTATCTGTTGAAGAAGTTCGCGGATTTGTGCTTGGTGTTCATGGGGACAGCATGGTTCCGCTCATTCGCTACTCAAATGTCGGCGGTGTTCCGCTTGACAAATTGCTTCCAGCAGATCAAATTGATGCAATTGTAAAACGTACACGTACAGGCGGCGGTGAAATCGTCGGTCTCCTTGGTAATGGCAGTGCATACTATGCACCTGCTGCAGCTTTAGCAGAAATGGCAGAAGCTATTTTAAAAGACAAACGACGTCTTCTTCCAGCTATTGCATACTTGGAAGGTGAATATGGCTATAATGACCTATTCTTAGGCGTGCCAACAGTTCTTGGCGGTAACGGTATTGAAAAGATTATTGATCTAGAGCTTACACCTGAAGAGAAAGCTGCACTTGATAACTCTGCAGAGGCTGTTCGTAATGTCGTGAATGTAGTTACCTCGATGTAAATTTTGTTTGTGAAAAATACGAACAGTTTTATATTGGGTTAAATTATTTTACGGGGTTTGCCGTGAGGTTGTTCGCGCGCAGCCCCGTTTATCGTTTTTCTTGGCACCATCCGACAAGAAATATGGGGACCTTATGATACAATAATCAAGGTTAATAATTGTGACTACCGGATGAACAACGATAGACGGCCCATTAACCGTCTGAATGGTGAGGTGCCGCATGTCAGAAGAAAGTAATCGGCTTGTACTTATTGATGGAAACAGTATTGCATACAGGGCTTTTTTTGCATTGCCGCCCCTAGCGAATGCTCAGGGTCAGCAGACGAATGCTGTATATGGATTTGTGCAAATGCTTTGGCGGATTTTGCAAAATGAGAAACCAACCCATATTGCCGTTGCGTTTGACGCGGGAAAGCAAAACTTCCGCCACGATTTATTTTCAGATTACAAAGGAACAAGACAAAAAACTCCATCGGAACTGTCTGAGCAGTTTCCGTTACTTCGAGATTTACTTCAGGCATTCTCCATCAAAGCGATAGAACTGCCTGGCTTTGAAGCCGATGACATTATTGGAACTTTGGCTTTACGAGCTGAAAAGGATGAGATACAAACCCTGGTAGTTTCAGGCGATAAAGATTTATTGCAATTAGTATCACCATTCGTTCATGCTGCATTAACAAAAAAAGGCGTTACGGAAGTTGATTATTACGATCCCGATGCCGTCTACGCTCGCTTTGGACTGGCCCCTATACAAATTATCGATTTAAAAGGCTTAATGGGAGATTCGTCTGATAATATTCCTGGTGTTCCTGGCGTAGGTGAAAAAACAGCTGTCAAATTACTCCAGGCCTATTCCAGCGTCGAAGAAGTGCTTGCTCATATTGATGAAATATCAGGAAACAAACTAAAAGAACGACTTACCGAGAATAAAGAATTAGCGAAGATGTCAAAAGAGTTGGCTACGATTCATCGTGAAGTTCCAGTATCTGAATCGATTTCGGATTTGCGGTATGAGGGTTACGACACGGATAAGGTTACAGAGCTTTTTCGTCATCTTGGTTTCAAGTCTATGATCGACAAGATTTCCCGGGGAACGACAAATATATTGAATCCGTCTGGAACAGAGCCCAAAGCCAAAGATGATTTGTCGAAAATAGACTATGTTCGTATTGTGGACAAGAATGGGCTAGCGCGGATGGAGCCTAAACTTACAACGGCTATCGGCATTATCCCTGATTTAACAGACAACGACTACCAGGTTGCAGATTTTCGCGGTTTCGCAATTGCTTCAAAGCAAGGTGCATACTATATTTCTTTTGAAGATGAATTAGAACTTACAGATTTAAAGTTCTTATGGTCATCAGAATATGAAAAGGTTGTTTTTGATTTAAAATCGCTCATTGTGTCATTAGATGCACATGGCATTACTCTTCATGCGCAAGACGATTGGTTTGATACAATGCTTGCGGCATATCTCCTAAACCCATCTGAGGGAGAGCTTACTCTTCGGGATGTCGCACAGCGTGAATTGAATAGAGTGCTCCCAACGCATAAGGAAATCGATGATGCAGACCGCGAGGCATGGTTGTGCAGGTATGCGATGGCTTTGCCAGAACTTAAGAAACCGCTTGTGAGTGCCATGTCTGCTCAGGAATTAGACGATTTGTATACAGAAGTTGAACTTCCTTTGTCATATGTTCTTGCGCGAATGGAATCATTAGGATTTCATATGAATGCAGAAAGATTGAAGGAGTTTGGCAAGGAGCTAGGTGAGAAATTAGAGGAGCTCACAAAATCGATTTACGAATTGGCTGGGGTGGAATTTAATATTAATTCACCTAAGCAACTTGGTGAAATTTTATTTGATAAATTGGGCTTGCCGGCACAAAAGAAAACCAAAACCGGTTATTCAACAAGTGCTGACGTTTTGGAAAAGCTTGCACCATACCATGAGATTGTTGAGCGGATATTGGAATACCGTCAACTAGGAAAGCTGCAATCCACTTATATTGACGGCCTGCTCAAAGTGATTCGTAAAGAAACAGGAAGAGTCCATACTCGTTTCCATCAAGCTTTAACTGCAACAGGAAGGTTATCGAGCAGTGAACCTAATCTGCAGAATATCCCCGTTCGCCTTGAAGAAGGAAGGCGCTTGCGTCAAGTGTTTGAGCCGACATATAACGATTGGCTCATTATGTCTGCTGATTACTCCCAAGTCGAGCTTCGTATTTTGGCTCATTTATCTGGAGATGAAGCACTCATTGACGCATTTCGCCAAGGCATAGATATTCATACGCGTACAGCGGCCGATGTGTTTGAAGTTCCTATTGAAGATGTAACCCCTTTGATGAGACGCCAAGCTAAAGCGGTTAACTTTGGTATTGTATACGGAATCAGCGATTTTGGGCTTGCACGTAACCTGAATATATCTCGAAAAGAGGCAGCGAGCTTCATTGCCGGTTATTTCGAAAAATTTCCTGGCGTAGAAAGATACATGAGTGAGATTGTTAGTATGGCTAAAAAAGATGGGTATGTTACAACCCTTTTAAATCGCAGACGGTATTTGCCGGATATTCACAGCAAAAACTTCAATTTGCGAAGTTTTGCCGAGCGAACCGCAATGAATACACCGATTCAAGGCACCGCCGCTGATATCATTAAACTAGCTATGGTTGCTATTGATAAGGCCCTCATGGAAGAGGAACTTCAAGCCAGAATGTTGTTGCAAGTTCATGATGAATTGATATTTGAGTTTCCGAAAGCAGAGCTGGATACATTGATGGGCCTTGTGAAAGAAAATATGGAGAATGCAATGACTTTGAATGTGCCGCTTTCAGTTGATATTCACGTTGGACCCACTTGGTATGAAGCAAAATAATCAAGAAGCAGTTAAAAGAGAGGCAGAAAGGGTATGCCTGAATTGCCGGAAGTTGAAAATGTTCGCCGAAACCTTGAAAAACTGGTGGTCGGAAAAACGATTGAATCAGTCGATGTTCGTTTAGGACGGATTATTCGAACACCCGATGATGTCCGGCGGTTTTGTTTTGAACTTGCCGGGAAAACAATTACCGAGGTTAATCGCAAAGGTAAATACCTATTGTTTTCATTACCGCCGTATACGCTCATTTCACATTTAAGAATGGAAGGCAGGTACGGGCTAGCAAGAATGGACGACCCCGAACTGCCTCATACCCATGTGGTTTTTCATTTCACAGATGGTGATGAACTGCGTTATAGAGATGTACGCCAATTTGGCACGATGGATTTAGTGATATCTGAAAATGAATTTCCGGCAGGGCTTCGAAATTTGGGACCGGAACCGCTGGATGAGAAGTTTTTAGCATCAGGCCTTTTTATGACGATCCACAAACGTACAGCACCCATTAAAGCATTGTTGCTCAATCAGACTTGTATTGCCGGCCTCGGCAATATTTATGTAGATGAAGCATTATTTTCAGCACATATCCACCCTGAGCGTAAAGGTTGTTCAATATCTGAATCTGAAGTGACAGATTTGCTTGTTGCGATTCGGGATATCATCAGAAGAGCAATTGATGCAGGTGGTTCGTCTATTCGCACCTACGTGGACGGCTACGGGCGGCATGGCGGGTTTCAAATGGAGCTAAGTGTTTATGGGCGAACTGGGCAGCCGTGTGTAACGTGCGGATCGGCAATCGAAAAAATACGTGTAGCAGGTCGGGGAACGCACTATTGCCCAGTGTGCCAGGTGCGGGATATAGATTTAACTCAAGGTATAAAGAGACTGTCCAAGGGAGGAAGCAGTGATTGATTGTTGGGCTTACAGGTGGAATTGCTACAGGGAAAAGCACCGTGACAGGAATGCTTCGTGACCTTGGTGCATACGTAGTCGATGCTGACGCGTGGGCAAGGAAAGTTGTCTTGCCAGGGTCAGCCGGGCTTCGTGAAATTGTCGCCGAATTTGGGGATGACGTTTTAGAACCAGATGGTTCCTTATCTCGTACAAAACTTGGCCAGAAAATTTTCCACGATAAAAGTGCAAGAGAAATTCTAAATGCCATCACGCATCCGCGCATTCGCGAAGGGATGAGGAATGAAACAATGGATTATTTGGCAGTACACCCATATGATCCAGTTGTTTGGGATGTTCCGTTATTGTTTGAAGGCGATACACATAAGCTTGTAGATGGGACAATCCTCGTTTATGTAGACGAGCCTTTACAACTTTTAAGGCTCATTGCGAGGAATGGTTATTCGGAGGAAGAAGCGAGAGCACGCATCAGGTCACAAATATCAATTGAACAGAA
>JAKADF010000098.1 GCA_021820805.1 Bacillota bacterium | reverse complement strand
ATCTAGTTCTTATCTATTGACCCTTGGACCTGCACCTGTCATAAAAGCATTAGCCGTTACTGCTGGAGCGTTTCTCATTTCATCAGTTGTGGCCTCTAGAACATCGCTTGACTTTTCGTTTCTTGGCGGCTTTTTGTTTATTGGGCTCATGGCCATTTTGCTAATGGGCGTTGTGTCTATTTTTATTCCTTTCTCGACGATGACAAGTCTGGTGTATTCACTCATCGGTATAGGTGTTTTTATCGGCTATGTCCTTTATGATGTGAATCGCATTGCTCATATGGGTGTAGCGGAATCACAAGTGCCTTGGGTTGTCTTGTCCCTATATCTAGACTTTGTCAACCTGTTCTTGTTTGTACTGAGGCTAATGGGGGTATTAGGGTCGGATCGCAGGTGAAATTGTTGCATTTTTGTATCAGTGCGCTATACTATTCAAAAATTGTATCCTTACCTTTGATGAACATTAGTAGCAATCAAAGCCATCTTAAGAGAATCGGTGGGCGGTGAAAACCGATGTTGGCAAGTTGTGAACTCGGTTCTGAGGATTTTGCTGAAACTTAGCGGCAACTCGTTGCTAACTAGGTAAAGGCAAAACGCGTCCCGGCGTTATGGGACTGAGCGGGGGCACATTCGCGAGTGGATTCAGGCGTTTTGTTTGAATTATCGTGAATCTTGCCTCAAATTAGGTGGTACCGCGGGATAAACGACCTCTCGTCCTAATGAACAAGGATGAGTGGTTTTTATTTTTTTTCAGGGAGTGAAAGTCATGGATTACTATGCGAAAAAAGTCGAACGAAAATGGAAAGAACGCTGGGCCGAGAAGAACGCCCACAAGGTAAATGAGAATAGTGGAAAGCCAAAATACTATTGCTTAGATATGTTCCCATATCCATCGGGTAACGGCCTCCATGTGGGACATTGGCGCGGGTATACCATGTCAGATGCATGGAGTCGATATAAAAAATTGCATGGCTATGAAGTTCTGCATCCAATGGGGTGGGACGCGTTTGGGCTGCCTGCTGAAAACTACGCAATTGCGCATGGGGTTCATCCTGCGATTGCGACAAAGAAAAACGTAGAGAACTTTAAGAGGCAGCTTCAGGAAATCGGTGCCATGTACGATTGGGATCGCGAAATTAATACAACCGATCCGGATTATTATCATTGGACACAGTTCTTTTTTGTAAAAATGTTTGAACGTGGACTTGCGTACCGTAAGAAGATGCCTATCAACTGGTGTCCAAGTTGTAAAACAGGACTTGCCAATGAGGAAGTTGTTGATGGCAAATGCGACCGCTGCGGCAGTGAAGTGACCAAAAGGGAAATGTACCAATGGATGCTTAAGATTACTGCGTATGCGGACAGGCTGCTCGAAGACTTGGAAGATTTGGAGTGGCCGGATAAGGTAAAACGTATGCAGCAAGCTTGGATTGGGCGAAGTGTCGGTGCAAAGATTCTGTTTGAAGTTCATGGCCATGAAGGCAAAGACATAGAAGTGTTCAGCACGCGCCCTGATACGATTTATGGAGCAACATACATGGTGTTAGCACCGGAGCACCCGCTTGTTTCAGAGATTACAACTGATGAACAAAAAGCTGCTGTGAAAGAATATGTGGACGAAACACTGAAAAAGTCTGCTGTTACACGGCAAATTGTCGATAAAACAAAGACCGGCGTATTTACGGGCGCGTATGCAAAGCATCCGTTAACAGAGAAACTTTTGCCTGTTTGGATTGCCGATTATGTGCTGATGGATTACGGGACGGGGGCAATTATGGCCGTTCCTGCTCATGATGAGCGCGACTTTGAATTTGCAAAGGCATTTGACTTGGATATCGTTCAGGTAGTTGCAAAAGAAGGAGAAGAGCCGTCGGAAAATCCGGAACTTTTTACTGGAGACGGTATTATCGTCAATTCAGAAATGTTGAATGGATTAGATGTTGAAGCAGCAAAGAACGCGGCTATTGAAGAATTTAAAAAACGCGGGCGTGGTGAGGGAACGGTCAACTACCGGCTGCGTGATTGGGTATTCGCAAGGCAACGGTATTGGGGTGAACCTATTCCGATTGTGCATTGCGAAAAGTGCGGCCCTGTTGCAGTTCCAGTCGAAGAACTACCTGTACGTTTGCCAAATGTAGAGCGTTATGAACCAACAGGTACGGGGGAGTCTCCGCTTGCTGCGATTGAATCATTTGTAAATACAACTTGCCCATCTTGCGGGGGGCCTGCAAAGCGTGAAACAGACACTATGCCTCAATGGGCTGGGTCAAGCTGGTATTTCCTTCGGTATCCAGATCCGAATAACCATAAAGCCCCTTTCTCAACACAAGCCGTAAACCATTGGCTGCCTGTAGATATGTACATCGGCGGTGTCGAACATGCAGTGCTTCACTTGTTGTATGCACGATTCTTTACAAAAGTTATTTATGACCTTGGGCTCATTAATTTTGCGGAACCATTTAAGCATCTGTTCACACAAGGTATGATTACATTGAATGGCGCTAAGATGAGTAAGTCTAAGGGTAATGTTGTTAACCCGGATGATATTGTTGATGAACATGGTGTAGATGCTTTGAGAATGTATGAATTGTTCGTTGGACCGCCTGAAGATGATGCAGATTGGAATACGAACGGCCTTGAAGGCGTATCAAGATTCTTACAAAAGGTTTATCGAATTGCCTCAATGGGTGCGGCTCATCCTGTCGGCACACGGCCTAGCCTGGAGAAACTGCGTAATCGATTTATCGCGACACTGACTGAGCGGATGAATCATTTCAGGTTCAACACGGCTGTCAGTGCGTTTATGGAGTACATGAATGCACTGACACGCGAGGCTGATAATGGAATAGACAGAAAAACGGTCGAGACGATTGCAGTTACGATTTCGCCATTTGCGCCGCATCTTGTCGAGAAATTGGGGAACAGTACATCCGTTTTCGAATCTGCTTGGCCAACCTATGAAGATAAATGGCTAAAGGATGACGAGGTTGAAATCGCAGTACAGGTAAACGGTCGTGTACGTGCGAAAGTTGTAATTCCGGCAGATGCGACAAGCGAGGATGCAGTGGCTGCTGCAAAGGAATCGCCAGATGCATCGGTCTGGATTGATGGTAAAGACATTATAAAAGAGCTTTACGTCAAAGGCCGTTTGGTCAATATTGTTGTGAAATAAGAAGCAATATTGATGTAGTAAGGGTGGAGTATTTGATGCTTGCTAAAAAACCTGATGGGCGAAAATTATATGTACAAATAGCAAGTCAAATCCGAGCGATGATTGAAGAAGGAGTGTTGATGCCGGGGGCGAAATTGCCGCCCCTGGCAACACTTGCGACGGAGTTTTCCTGCAGTCGTGCAACTGTGCGTGAAGCGCTTAGTTCTTTGCGCGGGCAAGGACTTATCGAATTTCGCCATGGGGATGGTACTTATGTAAGAACTGCATCCGTTGAAATGTGGATGGAGCCTTTGGAGGCTGCAATTCTCTTGTCTGTTAATCAAGTGGAGCAATTGGTGGAACTTGAAACAGCAATTTTAGCTGGGATTGCGTCCAGAGCAGCAAGAATTTGCGACGAAGAGGGATTTTCATCTCTCGGCTATGCATTATTTCAATTGGAATGTGTAAATAGACATGGTGAAGCCGCAATCGCCGCGGAAGTTGCATTTTATATTACACTTGCACAGTGTGCAAAGAATCCTCTCTTTGAAAATACATTACGGGTTTTGCAGGAAGCACTTCGCAGCAGTTTACGAACACTCAACCCTAAATTTGAAATTGGACTTAACAGGTGCAGTGAACTTTATCGCGCAGTGGAAATGCAAGATGAACAGTACGCACGAGATATTGTATACAGGTACGGGGAACAAATGATTAAAGAGATCAAAAAGAAGAATAGGCATACATAAAGTTCGCAATTTTGTTAAAATAGGCTTCCGAAACAAAGAAGCATCGTGTATAATGAATCATGAAAGCGCTATCATAAAAGTGTTACTGGAGAAAAGGGGACAGAGATGATGCCGAATGTATTGATTGTATCATTTCAGCGTGAGGGAATGCTGTATGTCAATCGCGCCATGATGCTCGGCATGGATGTTCGCGTCCTGGATTGTGTTGAAAACCACCATCATAAGCTTGTCTCGTGGTATGGAGACAAAATTCTGCACACGCAAGGCAGAAGAGCAGATGTAAAACGCTCAGTAAGCAAAGAGCAATTTGACGTTGCAATTATTCAGGAAGAATCAAACTACGTACAAACAGCGCTAATCACCCAATCCCTTTTTGAAGCGGGAATTAATCAAATTATTGTTGTAACCCCAGATCCGACCAAACGGCTTTTATACAGACGGTGCGGCGCAAACCACACTATTGTTGCTGCGAATCAGGAGCAAGCATGGTCAATGGTAAAGCGGCTCCTGCCAACCAGCGTTTCCGCATAATCACTTTTTCTGAAACTTTCTCCTATAACATGATTGAAAATCAGCGAGTGTGCTATGATAGTACTAGATGGGCCCAAAAGGAATTAGTCCGTTTTGGGTATGCAGTATGTGGACATACAGTGTCAAATATGCTGTATGTTATGAACCTGTGTATTTTGAACAAGCTTCGTAACGAGGTGCTATATGTCTATTTCATTGAAGATTACACTTTTCATTATGGCTGTTACCACAATGGCTAGCTTTGCTGTGGCCAGCATATTAATGGCAAATGGTGATGGCTGGGCGGCGTTTGCTTTGTTTGTATTTGCTATCGTATTAACAACATGCGGTTTTGTAACAAAGCATAAAGTTTTGCGAAAAAACGCGATGTGAATCCTGATCGATTAGAGTCGTATCCGTTTTCGGGTAGGACTCTTTTTCCATTTTACGCTAGATACATAATTCTATAGTTAGTTCTCTATAGGTATAGGTTCGAGTGAATTAGGAGGAATTGTACAACTAATGGTCGTTGGTCCGGAACAGAGACAGGGGCAGTTGCGTCGTTATCGATTGCGTGTTCTTGAGGTTACCGCCTTATTGGTATTCATCGCCCTATTTGCAGTATTACTCGGGTTCTTGATGAAGTATATTATGCCTTTTGTCGTTGGTTGGATTTTGGCCATCTTGCTGATTCCAGTTGTCAGAAAGTTAGAAAGTTATGGTATAGGCAGAACAATATCTGTCATGATGGTTATAAGCGGAACTATTGCAATTATAGTTGCAGGCCTGACAGGGTTAATTGTAACCATTGCACATGAAGCAACTATGCTAACAAATAATTCAGCGAGTTATTTCGTCCAAATAAACACCTGGATAGTTGATAAAGTTGCAACGGGCAAAGTGTTTTACAACAAACTGCCGCCAGATGTTGCTGATAGACTAAAAAATACACTTGTAAGTTCCTTGTCCACTATAGAAAAATGGCTGCAATCTTTTGCATCTTACTTGCTTACTTTCGTAACGCATTTGCCCGAGATTTTATTTATTGCTGTTATTGCACTTATTACTACTTTCTTTATCCTGGTTAATCGCGAACGCATGATGTCTAAATTCTTATCTGCGCTTCCGCCAGGATGGTCTGATAAATTCCACGGTGTGCTCGAAGCCATGACAAGGGCCTTTGTTGGCAGTATCCGGGTCCAAGTTATCTTGATGCTTCTATCTATGGTGCTTGGTGTCGCTGGGCTGTGGTTTCTTCATTTTCCATATGCAGTGATTCTTGGCGTCCTGTTTGGCATAACAGGTATTGTACCTATTTTAGGATCCGCCATTTTAACTGTACCATGGGCTATCAGCGCATTGCTTATGGGCGATATTTCTGCGGCATTAAAATTAATTTTGCTTCAGCTTATTGTGTCTATTATCCGACATCTAATTGAGCCGAAAATATTAGCAGACAGCGTTGGACTAGATACGTTGTCTACTTTGTTCGCCCTATATGTTGGTATGAAAGCACTAGGTGTTCTAGGATTATTTCTAGGCCCAATTATACTGATTGGAGTTAAAAGCTTATTTGCTACTCACCTGTTTGTAGATTTTTTGCCCCACACGACTCCTGATAATTTGAACCAATCGTCTGCAACAAAGGGGGAATCAGAGTGAAAATAAGAAGCATGCGGTTTCAAGGGATGCCCCATCGAACTTGGGAACGTGTCATACGACTTCCCTTGCAAATAGCTTATTTTATTCCGCCGTTTTCACCTGTACGGGAAGCGAATGGACGGTCATGGTCAAGCGATTATCCTGTAATTGCGTATTTCTGGCCGGATGTTTTTTTTCAAGTAACTGTGCTGTTAAAAGCAAATCGAACCGATTATTATTGCAATATCATAACACCTGTGACACAAACGATGTCAGACATTTGGTTTATCGATTTGGATTTAGATGTATTAGTTATGGACGAAGAGGTATCATTGGTAGACGAAGAAGAGTTCGAATTGCGAAAACAGTTTTATCCGGATGAATGGGTCAGAGGAGCTCTCGAAGCAAAATCGCTTCTTTTGCATATGGCAGAAAAGCAAATAGGGCCTTTCGCTCCCGCCATCGCAGAGGGGTGGCGGGAGTGGATATTGAAAAATCATTTGGAATAGACAAGTACATTAGGTTTTACGAATCAGACCGTGATTTTGCCCCGTCCCCTAGAAGTTTGCGAGCACGTTCCATAATTGCAAACAGTGTTTTTGAATCTTCTTCTAACTGTTCCGGTGTTAATGGTTCATTGTCTGGTTCTGAGTTAAAACCAACCTTAGCTTCTAATTCTTCAATTCGATTAATGAGTAATTGTCTTTCTTGTTCTAAAGTATGCAATTGATTGAGTAGCTTTCGGTAACCTGCATCGTACGCTTGGAGGAAACGGATGACGTCTTTCATGGACTCGGACGAATCAGTTGCGTCTACTTCTTGTTCGACCTCGCTCTTTATTCCATCCTCATTCGATGTATGGGTTTTTTGCGAGCGCTTACGTTCCTGTTTTGCCTCTTCGATTTGAGCTTGGTAGTTTTTACGTACGACGCCGTTCCATCTATACCCGCACGCTGCAGCAGTTCTGCCTAATTGGTTGGCAGCATCTTCAAATGCTTTTAACTGGGTACTACCTGATCTAATATGGTATAAAACAAGAGATGCCAGATGTTCATCATCCTTTGGTGTCCATGCATCAGACCTGGTTGCCCATTTTTCAACCGTTTGCAAAATAATTCCTCCCTTTCATCTGTACTATACTTTATTTCCATGGTGTACAAGATTCATACAACACCGATGTTTCTTGTTCCTTACCATGCTATGTTTCATGTTTCGATTCGTGACCTATTTGACTATAAAAATTCGTAGAAAAGATGTTTTTAAGTATTTTTTGCTAGGTACAAACTCTACAAATGAAAAGAGCGGATACAAAATTGCAGATAGATATGTTGCTAAGTGAGTGGCAACGAGATCCTTCATTTATGCAGAATGTAACTAGTTGGAAAGTAGATGTGAAAAAGGCACCAAAGTACCGAGAAATGCCTTCTTGGCTGCATGAAGATGTCAGAAGTTCATTACGAGGACGCGGTATAACCAACTTATATACACATCAGTTGGCTTCTATTGAACAGGTGCATCAAGACCGTGATGTAATGGTTGTAACGCCGACTGCCAGCGGAAAAACGTTGTGTTATAACATTCCCGTCCTAGATGAAATCTGTAAAGATCCGGCTGCGCGTGCGCTTTATTTGTTTCCGACAAAGGCACTCTCTCAAGATCAAGTTGCGGAATTACACGCTATTGTTTCTCATTTGGAAACGAGAGTGCTGTCATATACCTATGATGGGGACACACCAGTTCCTGTAAGATCTAAGATTCGCGAGGCTGGACATATAGTTGTAACAAATCCTGATATGTTGCATGCGGCAATTTTGCCTCATCATACGAAATGGCTGAAACTGTTTGAGAACCTACGATATATTGTCATTGATGAGACTCATATTTACCGAGGTGTGTTCGGGAGTCATGTCGCAAATGTTATACGTAGATTGTTACGCATTTGTGAACATTATGGCAGTCACCCGAAATTTATTCTTAGTTCAGCAACTATAGCAAATCCGTCGGAACTCGCCTTTGGACTTACTGGGCGTGAGGTGGAAGTTATCAATGAGTCAGGTGCGCCAAGCGGTGAAAAACACGTTATTTTATATAATCCGCCGCTTGTTAATCAGGAACTTGGAATTCGAAAGTCTTCTTTACTAGAAGCACGGCGGATTGGAGTTCGATTGCTGAAAGAGGACATTGCAACAATTGCATTTGTTAAAGCACGTACTCAGGTTGAGGTCTTAGCTTCTTATTGGAAAAACGATTTGCCTCACCGTTTGCAAAACAAGGTTATGGGTTACAGAGGCGGTTATTTGCCTAATGAACGCCGCAGCATTGAGCAAGGTTTGAGAAACGGCCAGATTCAGGGGGTTGTCAGTACAAACGCTCTTGAGCTCGGGGTTGACATTGGCTCTCTTGATGCTTCAGTAATTGTGGGTTATCCAGGCACAGTTGCTTCTGTCTGGCAGCAAAGCGGGCGAGCGGGACGTCGGATGGATACATCCGTTTCAATTTATATCGCAAATTCGTCAGTGATTGACCAGTATTTAATTCACCATTCGGACTTATTATTTGGCAAGAGTCCAGAGGCCGCACATGTTTACCCAGACAATTTGTTAATCTTGATGGATCACCTTAAATGTGCCACATACGAATTGCCATTTGAGGAGACTCAGCAGTTTGGCGTTGAAACCACGAGCGAGCTGCTTTCATACCTTGCAGATGAACATGTTGTGCATCGAGGACGGGATGGCCGATATTTCTGGATGTCGGATGCGTTGCCGAGCCACGAAATTTCCCTGCGCAGTGCGGCGCAAGATAATGTCGTGATTATAGACATAACGAGCGCAAAACCAAAGGTTATTGGCGAAACAGACCGATTTAGTGCTCTGACGACACTGCACGAAGAAGCGATATATTTGCATCAATCCGCTTCATTCCAAGTCGAAAAACTAGATCTGGAAAATGGGAAAGCATTTGTACGAAAGGTAGATGCAGATTACTATACCGATGCCGAGCTTGCTGTTCGTTTGCGAGTGCTTGACGTTCTTCTTGAAAAAGAAGGAA
>JAKADF010000097.1 GCA_021820805.1 Bacillota bacterium | reverse complement strand
ACTGTGCCATGAAAGAACTTAAAGGGATCTCAGTCATTTCACTAACCCCTTTTTCAAATTCAGGTGATGTTGATGTTGAAAGCCTTGTTCGTCTCGTTGAATTCTACCTGACATCAGGTGTTCAAGGCATAACGCTTCTTGGCATCATGGGTGAATCTAATAAATTGATAGAGCGTGAACGCCAGTTGGTGATTGAGACGGTTGTTTCAGAGGTTCGTGGCAGGGTTCCCGTAACAGTCGGATGTTCGGCAACTGGAACACACCAATCTATGCACTTTGCAAGAGAAGCTGCACAGGCAGGGGCAGATGCGGTGATGGTTGCACCGCCTACAAACTTGAAAAACTTAGAACTGGTTCTCGAACATTACAGGCAGGTTGGCAAAGCGACAGATTTACCGCTCGTTGTACAAGACGAACCGGTGTCTACTGGTGTTATTTTACCGCCGGCATTTTTTAAACGAGTAGTCGATGAAGTAGATACGGCGAAATACGTAAAGCTCGAAGAGGCTCCAACGACGATAAAAATAACAAAAATACTTGAAGCAACGGAGGGGAAGCTCGGTCTTTTTGGCGGACTTGGCGGAATGTATTTCTTTGAAGAACTAAATCGCGGTGCCATTGGCATTATGACAGGTTTCGCCTATCCTGAAGTTCTTGTTGAAGTGTACCAGAAATTCTCGAGTGGGAATCGAGAAGCAGCACGAGAACATTTTTATCGTTATTTGCCTCTAATTCGTTTTGAGGCACAACTCGGCGTAAACGGTGTTGCAATTCGAAAGTTAATCTATCAAATGAGAGGCGTCGTCGAATCATCATTTGTGCGTCCTCCTGCGCCGAATGTTGATGAAAGAACCATTGAAGAATTAAACGATTTGGTCCGTTATTTGGGACTTGAGAAAGGAAACTAGCACATGGATATGGGACTAACCGGAAAATCCGTATTGGTTACTGGAGCAAGCAAGGGACTCGGGCGGGCGTGCGCACTTGAGTTTGCCCGTGAAGGTGCAACAGTCACAATTGCCAGCCGAGATATAGACCGTTTGCAGAAGACTGCAGCAGAAATTGAGCAGGAGACCGGGCGAGTAGTTTATGTGTCGCAAATGGATATAACCTCGGCTGAAGATATTCAAGAAGCGGTAGAGGCATCAGTAAAAAATGGCGGGGGATTACAGGTTCTAGTCACAAATGCAGGCGGACCTCCGGCTGGTACCTTTACGATGTTCGAAGATGACAAAGCTTGGTACAGCGCATACGAATTAAACTTATTAAGTGTCATTCGCTTGATTAGGGAGTGCGTTCCTCATATGAAGAGTGCGGGTTCTGGACGCATTGTGAATTTAGCCTCGTCATCTGTTCGCCAGCCGATAGCAAACTTAATTCTCTCTAATGTATTCCGTGCCGGTGTGCATGGGCTAAGTAAAAGCCTGGCATTAGAATTTGCGAAAGACGAGATTTTAGTAAACACGGTGTCTCCAGGCCGGATTGCGACGGATAGAGTGGCGCTGCTTGATGAAAAGAAAGCAGAGCAAACTGGAAAAACAGTTGAGCAGGTCCGATTGGAGTCTATTTCACAGATTCCGCTGGGGCGTTACGGCAACCCAGAGGAATTTGGCAAAGCAGTAGTATTTCTTGGCTCATTTGCGAACACATACATCACGGGTCAAACACTGATGGTAGATGGCGGTATGGTAAAATCGCTGTAGCAATTTGAGAAAAAATAGTTAATAGTTTAGCATAGGCTAAGCCCGTATTTAGAATGTAAAAAAGGGGTGTTACATATGAAAAATTACAATGTTGCCGTAATCCCAGGGGACGGAATTGGGAATGAAGTGGTCCCAGCTGCGATACGTGTCCTTGATGCAGCAGCTGAGTTACATGGTGGATTAAAGTTTTCCTATCAAAGCTTTGAATGGAGCTGTGCTTATTATCTGAAGCATGGAAAAATGATGCCTGATGATGCGCTTCAAACGCTGTCGAATTTTGAACTTATCTTTTTAGGTGCTTGTGGATATCCTGGCGTACCAGATCATGTTTCACTATGGGGAATGTTAATACCGATTCGGCGCAGGTTCGAACAATATATTAATTTACGGCCAGTGAAAATGTTACGAGGTGTAAAGTCGCCCTTAAGCTCAGGACAAACGCTTGACATAGATTTTGTAGTAGTTCGTGAAAACAGCGAGGGCGAGTATTCCAATATGGGAGGACGTATTCATGAAGGTACCCCTTTTGAAACAGCTGTACAACTAAGTTACTTTTCAAGAATGGGTGTTGAAAGAGTCCTGGACTATGCCTTTAAGCTTGCTTCTAAATCGAAACGCAATCGCTTAACAGCCGCGACGAAGTCAAATGGCATTATTCACACAATGCCATTTTGGGATGAAATCTGTAAGCAAATGATGGAACAATATCCTGGTGTTGAAACAAGGCTTATTCATGTGGATGCACTGGCTGCTTTCTTTGTACTTCATCCTGAAGCATTTGATGTGGTCGTTGGTTCCAATTTATTTGGTGATATCTTGACTGATCTTGGAGCGGCATTGATGGGGAGCATTGGAATTGCGCCAGCGGCCAATTTGAATCCTGAGAGAAAGCATCCGTCTATGTTTGAACCTGTTCATGGTTCAGCACCTGACATCGCTGGCAAAGGTATTGCAAACCCAATTGGTCAGATTTGGACAGCAAAAATGATGCTTGATTTTATTGGGGAAGAAGAGTTGGGTAGTAAACTGCTTGATGCAATCGAGAATACAATTGTTGATGGTATTGTTACTCCTGACCTCGGCGGAAAAGCCAATACTGCACAGGTTACGGATGCAGTGATTAGTAGGTTAATCAAGTAGAAATAGTATAGACAGCCAAGATGGAAAAACCATTCACGGCTTTATTCCAACGAAATCCGCCATTTCGTATATGGAATACAAGCCGTGAATGGTTATCGCTACATTATTTTGGTAGGTTTATCTCGTAATCTACTTGTTTTTTCACATGCATTATACGAACCTTTTGCAAAATGTCCCATGCCGTTAAGAATGCACCAATTACAAAGAATACATCTCCAGGCAGCCTCATCCATTGCCAGAATACTGTTTTATCGTAGAAAGTAATGCTCCTTGCATATACGTAGCTGTGGTTATAAACAGCGAGCAGTTGCTCAAAACCGACTGGGAAGAAGTTAATGGCACACCAGAGAACAAGACCAATGTTGTACATCCAAAATGCCCAAACGGCTGGCCCATCCGTCCAGTTTCCTGAATCTCCCACAATATAGCGCAGTGAAAAATAAATCAGGCCAATACCTAGGAACCCGAATACACCAAACATCGCAGTATGTGCATGGGCTAAGGTCAAAAATGTCCCATGTTCGTAATAATTCATGAGCGGAGTATTAATAAGACCTCCCAAGGCACCTGCACCAACAAAATTCCACATGCCCGATCCGACAATATAGAGCAATGTTGTTTTGTGTTTGAAGTTTTTAATACCCTTCATGAGTTTCCAGTTCTGAATGGATTCAACGACCAGAAGCAACAAAGGCATAATCTCTATGAAGGAAAACATGCTGCCAAGAGAAATCCAAATCCAAGGTTCACCAATCCAGTACATATGGTGACCCGTGCCGATAATGCCGCCAAGGAAAACAAGAATTAATTCAAACAAAGTTGCACGTTCAGCTGTTTTGCGTGAAATAAGTCCAAGGATAACCAAAAGGTAAGCAGATATTACAACTGCAAAGAATTCAAATGATGCTTCCACCCAAAGGTGAACAACCCACCAACGCCAGAAGTCTGTCAGAGTGAAGGAACTCATAATCCAGTTGACTGGGTACATGCCGAATACATACATAACTGCAATTGAGATACTAGAAAATAGCAGCAAATATTCTAGACTGCCAAAATTTCGCTCTTTACGAAGTTTGGGCCACAGTGCTCGCCCGATAATGAATGCCCAGATACAGAGCCCGATGAATAGAACAATTTGGTCAAATCTCCCGAGTTCCAAATAAGAGAGTCCTTGATTACCGAACCAGAACCAGCTGTTTCCAGGTAACCAGCCTTTTATCCCAGCATACATGCCAAATATGGTTGCAAGTCCTACGACCCACAGTGCTGCGAAGAGGATGTCAACGAGTAATCCTTGATGCTTAGGCTCTTTACCACTTACAAATGGCGCAATGAAAATTCCTGCACCTATCCAAGCAATAGCAACCCAAAAGATTGCTAACTGGATGTGAATTGACCGAAGAGCATTAAATGGCAAGATATTCAATAGGTTTATCCCAAAGAAACTAGCTCTATCTGAATAGTAATGCGCCATAATAATGCCTGCGCTAATTTGAATTAAGAAGAAGAGACCAACTGATACAAAATATTTGCCTGTTTTTCGCTGGCTTGGTGTAAGCTTAGGAAACCCTTTAAGTGTTTCGATTGCTTCTTCCTCTACAGGCGACGTAATGTGTGCGAAATACAGGTAGATAGTAATTCCGATACCGACAAGCAGGAATCCAATGGATGCCCATGTCCATACAAATGTTTGCGGTGTCGGGTGGTTTCCAACAAGCGGATCGTACGGCCAGTTATTTGTATACGAATAGGTTTGGCCTGGGCGCAGTGCTACCGATGTCCATGCTGTGTACATGAAAAAGTCCGAGACCTCAGCAGCTTTTACGTTCGTTAAAACAGTGGAATAGCTGTACCCTGTTTTCGGGTCCGTGTGCATCAAACTTTTCGCGGTTGTTTGTATGACACTCTGCATTGCCTCTCCTTCTGTAGGCGAGACAGTTAGCACTCCATTTTTTACACTTGAGTGACGGAGTTCATTTTGGACTTTATTCTGCACAACTTCCTTCTCTGAATCGGTTAGCTGATTTGCTGGAACTTTGTATTCGCTTTGTGCGTATAAGTCATTCATCTTTACCGCTAGTTCGTGCAGTAATAGAGCTGTGTAATCCTCGCCAAAGTAAGATCCGTTTCCATAAACGCTTCCGTAATCCATCAAATCTGCTTCCTGGAATGCGGCCTTCCCTGAAATAACTTGTGCGTTTGTAAAAATTACATGCCCGTTTGTTGTCACCACTTGCTTTGGGATTGGCGGTGCACCGTTGTAGGTTTTCACGGCTCCCCAAAGGAAAATGGCAGTACAGACGATGAGAACTCCGATAAAGACTCGTTTTAGAATCTTTACAACCGGATCTGCCATAATTTTTTCTCCTCTCAACGATTTTAGATTTGTGATATTTGTCACCCGGGTGAGGTCGATTTCACACTACAATGTTGAGAGGTGGGTAAACTTGTTGCAGATCAAGTTACGAGGTGTCTGCGAAATAGCTGTAACAAAAAAGAAATAAGTTGTGTTTTCTGAAAGGTTGAACGTTTTTAAACGAAATTGTATCACCCGCATATATTTTTATGAGGGTGATTTAAATGCCGAAATATCGCATTATTGTTGATTTGTCAGCTTTTCGACTTTACTTGCTTGATGGGGATGTTGTAGTTCGCGAATTCCCTGTTGGTATTGGAACGGCAGCAACAACTACGCCGCAAGGGGAATTTCTAATTGTAAATAAACAACCAAATCCAGGCGGGGCTTTTGGGGTGTACTGGCTTGGGTTGTCAAAGCGGCACTATGGGATTCACGGTACGAATAATCCGACAACGATTGGGAAGCGTGTTTCACATGGCTGTATTCGCATGTACAACCAAGATGTGATTTTACTCGCTAAACTCGTTCCTCTTGGCACGCATGTGACAATTCGTAGTTGAAGTTAATGTATAATCACCTCATGAGAAAAAAACGAACTTTATCCCGTGGAGTTTTATTTCTTTTTATCGGTTATGCTGTAAATTTCCTCGGATCCGGCATGACGATGCCTTTTCTTATGGTGTACCTTCATCAGGTACGCCATATTTCACTTGTCTGGTCAGGAATTATTCTTAGTGCTTCAAGCATTGCAGGCGTTTTGACGGCTCCCCTGATTGGCATACTCGTTGACCGATTCGGCGCGATGCGGACGCTTATGACATCAGTAATTGTTTTAGCATTTGGAACGGTTGGATTTGCGATAACAAAACAGGTTTGGTCTGCATTGATTGTTTCGGCGCTTACGGGTTCCGGAAATTCAGCAATGTGGAGCGGGCTGTCAACACAGTTGGCTCGCTTAGCAGATAAAACTGACCGTGCTCGTCTCTTTGGAATGAGCTATGCGGTACAGAATCTAGGGCTGGGACTCGGTTCAGGAATTTCGGGTCTTATTGTCCATACAAATGATCCGCTTTCGTTTGCGCGTCTATTTTTATTTGATGGTTTAACCTATGTATTGTTTATTCCTTTTTTAATTCCAGTGAAGCGGGAGTTGCCTTCAGAGAAATCAGTGACTTTAGGCCAAAATAAGGCAGAAAGTAAAGAACTTTGCGAATCTGAAGTTTATGGTTATCGAACTGTACTAAAGGATAGAGCCTTATTAGCTGTCACAGGCTTAAATCTTTTTTTTGTTGTGTTTGGATTTAGTCAGCTCAGTTCCGCGTTTTCTACTTGGGCCGTAAGTCAAGGCGGCATTGGAACAAGTGTTATCGGTTTTGCATTTTTTGCAAATTGCATTGGAATTACTCTCCTTCAGATTCCTGTGCTTCACCTCACAGCTGTGTGGCGTCGTACGAGGGCAGCTGCAGCAGCAGGTTTGGGGTTTTTATTATGTTGGTTTATGGTTTTTGTTGCAGGAAAGGTTCATGAACCATTGAACTCCATTTTACTGGTAAGTGCACTGGTCGTTTTTGGTATTGGTGAAACTTTCTTGTCGCCAAGCTTGGTTCCGCTTGTAAACAATTTAGCTCATGAGGCTGTTCGTGGACGTTATAATGCTATGTACAACTTATCGTGGCAAGTTGGATTGATTTTGGGGCCGCTTGTAGCCGGGTTTGCATTAGAGCATGGCAGCGGCTCATTACTCTTTCTTCTACTGGCTTTATTATGTGGCTTAGGGGGACTTGGTGCGCTAATCATGGAGCGGATTATTCCAAATACAGCAAATCAGGGGGAGGGTATGTAGAAAACTGGCGAATTCCCTTGACTTTGCATGTATGTGTTCTCTTCCCGTGCAAAACACTGTGAGTGGATAGGAGGGAGAGGGTACTATGCATACGATGTGGAAAGGGTCTGTCAGCTTTGGACTCGTGAATGTTCCGATTAAAATGTTTGCTGCGACGGAATCAAAAGATGTAAAGTTTCGTTATCTGCATGAAACTTGCAAGACTCCAATTCAATATGTGCGGACATGTCCGACTTGTAACAAACAGGTCGAATGGAATGAAATTGTTCGCGGGTACGAGTATGAACCAGACCGGTTTGTTATTTTTACGGATGAAGAATTATCCGGAATTCGCAAAGAAAGGTCACAAACAATCGACATCGTTGAATTTATCCAGTTAACAGATATTGATCCGGTTTATTTCGATAAATCTTACTACCTCGCACCAGAATCATCAGGAAAAAAAGCCTATTCACTCTTACTCTCTGCCATGCAGCAAACTGGGAAAATTGCTATTGCTAAAACAGTCCTTCGTAATAATGAAACATTAGCATGCTTAAGACCTTCACAGTCATCTTTAATTCTTGAGACCTTATTCTGGCCGGACGAGGTTCGAGGCACAGCAGAACTGCCAAATATTCAAGAGAAAACAGATGTTACAGACCAAGAACTAAACATGGCTGTTACGTTGATAAATCAATTAGAGACCAAATTTGAACCAGATAAGTACAAAGATGAACGAAAAACTGAAACGATGGCTTTAATTGAAAAGAAAATCTCAAATAATGATGTTTCATTGCGTGTGGTCGAAACACAAGGACCAAAACAAAATATTGCCGATTTAATGCAAGCTCTTCAGGAGAGCGTTAAGATGACGAAACCAGCTGTAACAAAGCGGAAGCGAACCACAAAAAAGACATCGTAACGTTTTGAAGGAGCATGTTAAATGAAACCGATTTATCCGATGGAACCAGTGAGCAGCAATAAAATTCCAATCGGTAATGAATGGATTTCCAATATTAAATGGGATGGCGTACGTATTCTAACGTATTATGATGGTACTTCCGTTACTTTGTTAAACCGAAAGCAAAATAAACGAACAGAACATTACCCTGAGTTGTTGGACACAAATGCATATTGCCGTGCAAAAAGTTTTATCCTTGACGGCGAGGTCATAGCACTTGGCGAAGACGGAAAACCTTCATTTCATGAAGTAATGCGTCGAGATGGCATTCGAAAACTTGAAAGAGTAAAGTATGCCAGAAACAATACACCAATTGCGTACATGGTTTTCGACATTATCTTTCGAAATGGTTCCTGGCTTACGAAATTGCCATTGCTTAAAAGATTGGATATTTTAAATGATTCAATTCGGCCAACAGAATCTGTACAGCTTGTTGCATCATATGATGACGGACCAGAGCTGTTTCGCATTATGAAACTGCAGAATATGGAAGGCATTGTTGTAAAAAGGCTAGATTCCCCTTATTTACTTGGAGAAAAAAAAGATCTTTGGCAAAAGATTAAAAATTACAAGGATATGATAACTGCTATTGGCGGATTTACCTTAAGTTCAAGCGGTTCAGCAAATTCACTTCTCTTAGGCATGTACGATAAAAATCAGTTTTATTATATAGGCCATGCTGGTACTGGGAGATTAACACAACAGGAATGGCGTAAATTAACGATAAAACTTTTACAATCTACCACGAAGGACAGGCCATTTATCAATCTCCCAGAACGCAACTCAGGTGTTCATTGGGTGAAACCAGCAATTTGCGTGAAAGTGCAATATATAGAGTGGCCGAAAGGCCATTCCTTGAGACAGCCCTCCATTCAAGCGGTTGTCAATGTTTCACCGGAAGAGTGTCGTCTTTCGGCAGAAAACGTTTAGGTGGTTTTTGTAATGAAATCGGTACTTCTAGAAGCGGAATATCCTGTAAAGATTACAACTCCGGAAAAACCCTTATGGGCGAATTTAGGGATTACAAAGCTGGATTTTATTCGTTACCTGATTGACATATCGCCTTTCATGTTACCTCATTACAAAGATAGACCTATTACACTGATACGCTTCCC
>JAKADF010000096.1 GCA_021820805.1 Bacillota bacterium | reverse complement strand
GCGCAGAACCAAATAGTTGCAAGTATGCTACGAATAATACAGCATCTCCAACGCTAATTGGAAGTGTTGAGAAGAAGCTCGCAAGTTGTGGAACACATCCGAGCACTGTAAGCATGATACCCCCGACAATGAAAGGCGCGCGCTCATACAATCTTGTCGTTCGCAAGAACCCAATCGATGAAGTGTAGGGAGCATAAGGCACGAGAGAGAATACCCCAGACAAGGCGGTATAGATGCCTGTCCATACAAATGAGCGGCGATACACATCGTCTCCTACTGACACATCCAATAGCGGTTCAGCAGCACGGAGAGTTGCAATTGTATTTGTTGTATTAATAAGAGCTGTTAACACACCTGCTATGATGATGCCAATGTCGTCGAATGAAGGCTGCCCCCATACAAACATTTCTCCAATATCGTGAATATGAGGAACGACAACTTGCGTAGCTTGTCCAAATAAAAGTACATAAATAATCCACCCAACAATGATGCCAATGAGAATGGAAAAGTTGCTTTAAAGTCCCTTTCCAGCAATCGTTAAAGCGGAAACTAGAATAACTAAGAAGATGGAGAGAAGAGCAATCGGACCTTGTATCGATCCGCCTTTTGACATACCCATCATTCCAGCAAAGAAAATGTCAATCAGTTCTGCAGCTAATAAAAGTAAAAGTACAGCCATCACAATCGGTGTGAATAATCGATTTAAAATTTTATGAAGGCCGAAAATTCCAGATAAAATAATCGCAGCTCCGCCTAGCATAATACCAACGGCAAGGCTTCCGCCAATTTCTATCAGTGAGCGGCCAGAGGATAAGCCAATGGATGCAAGACTTAGAATGACACCCCACCACAAGCCGCTTTGTCCTTCCATAAGCGGAAGACGATGTCCAAACAATGCTTGGATTGTGCACGCGACTCCCGTAAGAATAAAGGAACGTGCCATGTCCCCGCTGATTTGCAGCGGTGTCATGTGGTATGCAGTTCCAATTGATAATGGAATAACGACCGTATTCGCGAACATAAAGCCAAGCCATTGCACGCCTGCGAGTGTTGTGGTCGTCATTTGTTTGAACTGGCGCAACGCGATTTCTCCCCTTTCACTTTCCTACATAATATCACGGAATATGGAAACGTGAATTTTCTAATAAGAGTGGGTAAACATTTGGTCTAGTCCCCTCTGCTCGTACATATGTACAAGATTAAGGAGGGATGGACGTATGGCGGAGAAAGTAGCATGGTGGTTAATTTTAATTGGAGCGCTCAATTGGTTGCTTGTTGGACTATTTCAATTTGATGTGGTTGCTTACCTGTTTGGCGGAGAAGATATTCTTTGGAGTCGTATCATCTATACGATTGTTGGGCTCGCAGGCATTTACCTGCTTCCTCAAGCTTTCGGTGTGAAGATGATTTCAAAGAAGTCTTAGACTTAAAACTGTGTAAGACTTCAAATAGTAACGCGCATCGTTTTTCCTTTCCGTGGCATGTTATGCATATCTGCATACTGCGGGGAGGATTTTGTTTGTACGGAACAATTTATTCGTTGATTCCTTTTTTTATCGTGATCCCGTTTGCCATGATAACCAAACAAGTCATCCCCGGGCTCATGGTGGGCTTATGTGTTGGAGCGTACATGCTGCATCCAACGCCCCTCGGCGGGCTGCAAGCGACACTTAGCTACATTATTAAAGAGTGCGCGGTTCCAGATAATCTGCGGCTGATTGTGTTTTTGTACGGGTTTGGAGCTTTTGTTGGTTTAATCCGTGTAACGGGCGGTATTTCAGGGTTTGCGGCATGGATGGCGAAGAGAATACGCACTGTACGAGGAGCTTTTGCGCTTACATGGGTATCGTCCGTTGCGACATTCATGGCTCCGGATTTTCGCATCATCACAATTGCGCCTATTGTAAAGAACGTATTCGAACGCCTTGGTGTGTCTGCAATGCGAGTTGCATATATCATTGACCTAACCTCAACGCCACTATGTGCAATCGTTCCGATTGGAACAGCATTCGTTGGATACATGATTGGGCTTATTGCTACATCACTGCATCACACAGGTGGCTTTTCCCCATATGAGCTTCTGATTGCAAGTTTACCGTTCAATTTATTTTCCTGGGTGATGCTGGCATGGGGGTTATACACATCGTTCTTTTCGAGGGCAGAGAGGGCAAAACACAAAGACGAGGTCGATAAGACACAAAAGCAAAAAATGTATCAAGTGCCGTCTGCGAATGCTGCATTTATACAAAGGAAGGTTAACCAAACCAGAGCGATGGCGATTGTGGAAGCAGGGGAAATTGGCATAGTTGACAAAGACAGAGAGAATCATGGGTTTCCGGATGTCGTTGAACAAGTGTCAAAATCGGCGCATCCAAATGCGCTTAATTTACTTTTGCCGCTTGGAATGCTTTTAGTTTTGACATTATTTCTAACCTGGTGGGATGGGCATACAAAAGCGAGCGGAATTTTAAGCGCCTTTGTGCATGCAAATGCAGCAAAAGCGATGCTTGAGGCTTTACTCATAACGCTCATTGTATCGGTTGTTTTTTACGCGGTTCGCCGCCAGCCTCTTGAACGAACAATGTTTGGGTTTCTGGCAGGCGGAAATGAAATGATGGGTGTCATTGTACTTTTGGTGCTTATTTGGGGGGTTTCAGCAGTTTCTGCAGACCTTGGTTTTGCAACATTTACGAAACGCGAGATAGCGCATTATGTGCCTGCAAGCCTGATTGTTCCCGCTTTGTTTGTGTTTGGGTGCGCGATTTCCTATGTTATCGGATCATCATTTGGCACATGGGGAATGCTCATGCCGCTTGGGTTTTCACTTGCGGCAGGTGGTGCTGGTTCACTGCCGGTTATTGCAGGCGCTGTATTTGCGAGCGGTACATTTGGCGGGTTTGCTTCTCCACTAAGTGACAACACTGTGGCCATGGCGACAGTTATGAAATTGCCTGTGATGGGCTATGCCAGGCACAAAACAAAGACCGCAGTTTTTGCGGCCCTTGTTTGTACGGTTCTGTATGCAGTTCTCGGTTTTTGGAAAGAACTTTAGGCTTTTTTATCTGCTTTTGATGGTTTGTTCCATAGAAGATAGATGATGAACGATACAAGAAAACCGACATAGAACGCGAGGTCGACACCGTTCATTGCCTTGGCAATTGGCCCCTCGTACAATTCACTGCTCATAAACAGAGTCGAAATGACTATTCCAATGAGGAAACTAGCGAGTCCTGGCAATTGAATGCTTTTCAAATTCCGTTTGTCAGAACTTGCCCATTTGTATGCCTTTTGGATATAGAAATCAGCAAACAATACACCAACCCATGGAGTCATCCAATAGCCAAGCAGCAACAGGAAGCTTTCATAGTTGGATTCGAAAGAACCTGAGCCAAGCAGGCTTAAAATGAGTCCAATAATACTTGCCATGAGTGCAAGCAGCCACCGTGGCAATTTCAGACCCATTGCCCCAGCAGACAAGGAGTTGGAATACAGATTGAGTGCATCTGCAGCGGTACCGCCTAGAATAATCGCAATGACTGAAAGGGTGCCGAACGCACCTGCTACAGAGTGAATAGCGCTAATCGGGTTTCCTGGATGTGCCCCCGCTAAAATGGCAACAGCTGCACCGACAAGCTCGAGCCAAACGGAAGCAATGAACGCGCCCCAAAATGAGTAACTGATAATGGATTTGCGTTTTGTCGATTTTGGAAGATAGCGGCTATAGTCAGAAGCATAAGGTCCCCAACTGCCAATGTATGAGAATGCCGCACCAACCATGATGCCAAACATCGCCCATGGAGCATGTGTTGTTGCATGGTAAGCAGCAAGAGTTGCATGGTGACTGAGTGCGATTGCAGTGACAATAACAAACATAACGCCGAGAACAACAGACATGATTCGCTCGTATAAGTGAATTAAATTATGCCCGTAAATTGCAAGCAAGCTCTGGATAATTACGAGAATGACAGCCCCTTGCCAGAATGAAAGTGATGGGAAAAGTACTTTTAACCCAAAAGCACCGAGAATATTGTTTACTGTAAACCAACCGATGGTACTTAAGTAGTTTAGGACTGCAGGCAAATATCCTCCGACCCGGCCAAACGTAAATCTGCCAATCATAAGCTGCGGTTCGCCATAACTTGGCCCCATTGCTGCACAAAGCGCAAGCACAATTGCACCTACCAAATTCCCAATCAAAATGGATGCAATCGTAAATCCCCACGACATGCCAAGAGAAATCGGCAGAAATCCGAGTGCATAGTCAGCAATCGTTAAATTGCTTCCAAGCCACAGCGGGAACTGCCCTTTGGCACTGCCATGCCTATCTGCGCCCTCCACGGTTTCTACACCATAAGGTTCCACAGTTAGTACTTTATCTCCGTACTTTGCATGAATAGAAGACGTAGACAATACATTCACCCCTTTACAAAGTGTACATACCTGTATATACACCTGTAATGAGATTGTGTAAAGAGGAAACTACTAAAAAGGATGAATTTAGCAAAGCTGGTTTAGTCGAAAACTTGTATTTTATGTTCAATGAGCGTACGTATCGCTTCTTTTAGGCGCTTTTCACTCCCGTATTGAACAGTATGAAAATGGTATCCACCAGTGAGAGAAGATAATAGCGTTACTTTTTTCTTGTTGACTTTTTCCATGAATAAATCGACGTCACGTCTGGATGATAGTTGGAGAGATCCAGTCAGTTGTCCGTAAATCGGGTGTTCCACTTGCACATCTAAAACAGAAATTCCGAAATCCACAAATATATATAATTCGTCTGATGTTTGTTCAACTGTATGGGATACAGCCAGCACAGTTCGGTTCTGACCTTCCTTTCGGTTGGATATGATGTACCCTCGAGGAGTAGATACAATATCGAAACCCTGTGCGCGAAGAAGTGCAATGTCATGGACGACGACCTGCCTGGTTACTTGGAAATTTGCAGCAAGTTCAGTGCCGGTGACAGGCTCTTCTGAAGTTTGAAGTAATGAAATGAGGCACGAAAGCCGTGTAGACCTATCTTTCATTTTTAATCACTCGCTCTGTTCTCTGTAATATTCTCATCATAATACAAAATTTGTGGACAGAAAAAGGTTCGGAGATTAGTATACTTGCTCTGAAGAAGCATGTTCGGTAAAGTAAAAAGGTTAAAGACTTGCGAAATAGAAGAGAGGTGGTGCCAAATGGATCCAAAGTCATTACTTTGGCAATTTCTATTCGCACGGAAATGGGCATACTTCCTTTCTTTTCTCTCCATTGTTGCGTCTGAATTAGTGACAGTCCAGTTTCCCCATATTCTCGGAAATTTTACGAATGCACTTGAGGCGGGACGGCTGACTGGGCATGCAGTCCTGGTTTACGCACTGCTGCTTCTTGCCGTTGGTGTTGGTTATGTTCTTTTGTATGCATTTGGTCAATTTCGAAATGGGGCGCTTGGCCGTGATTTTGAGTATCTTCTGAGAAAACACCTGTTTGTAAAATGGGAATCACTGTCAACCAGCTATTTTCGGCAAAAAAGCATCGGAGACTTGTTGAATCATGCTTTGAATGACGTTCGGCAGGTTCGCGATGCGATGGCTGGCGGGCTCAATATATTAACAAACGCCATTTTTTTGCTCGCTGCGGCCTTATTTATGACATTTCGTACAATCAGCGTGAAATTGACAATTGTTTCTATACTTCCGCTTTGCCTCATACCATTTTTCATCGTCTGGTTGGGACCGCGCGTTCGAAAAGCATCAAGGAAGGTTCAAGAATCTCTTTCCGATATGGCAGATCTGACTGAGGAGAGTTTGAGTGCGGTTCGGCTTATCAAGACCACTGCAAATGAAGAAGTAGAAGCAAAGCGTTTTGAAGCCCGTGTTGATAAAATCGTCGAGCGTCAAATGTCTGTATTTAAGGAAAGTGCACTGTTTCAATCCATGGTGCCGCTTATGGGTTCGCTCAGTTTCACAATTGCGCTTTTGTACGGTGGGTATATGACCCTCTCGCATCAGATTCAGCTAGGCGCGTTTGTTGCATTCACGTTGTATTTAGCAATGCTTTTACAACCGATTGCCCAAGTCGGTTTTGTTATCAATAACTTTCAACGAGCTTCTGCATCAATGGAAAGATTGCACGTTTTGCTGAATGAAGACCCGGACATTTATGATCCGCCCATTCCGCACAAAATGGGGACTATTCGCGGACAGATACAAGTTATCTTATCTGCATTCAAATATGAAGATGCAAAAGCTCCAGTGCTGAGAGACATTGTCTTTTCAGTCGGGCGGGGGCAGACAATAGGAATCGTGGGAAGGACGGGTTCAGGGAAAACAACTCTGGTAAATTTGATACCTCGTATTTTCGATCCGCCGGAAGGCAGTGTATTTGTAGACGGCGTGGATGTACGCGATATGACGCTCGAAGATCTGCGGCAGGCAATAGCATACGTTCCACAGGACGGTTTTCTATTTTCAAGCACTATCAGCGAAAATATCGGGTGTTCTAAAGAAAACGCGACAAGAGCAGAAATAGAAGAAGCTGCGAAACAGGCATGCATAGATGCAGATATTGACCGATTTCCTGACGGGTATGACACTATCATTGGGGAACGCGGCGTAACTCTTTCGGGAGGGCAAAAACAGCGTACAGCTTTAGCACGGGCATTTCTGAAGGATGCACCGATTTTAATAATGGATGACAGCCTTTCAGCTGTAGATATGGCAACGGAGAAACGAATCATTGCGACACTAAAATCAATCAGACAAGGGAAAACAACGATTATTATTGCGCACCGCCTGTCAGCTGTAAGGCATGCGGACTGGATTCTTGTTTTAGACAATGGACAAATTATTGAACAGGGTACACATGAGTCATTGCTCGCACACCATGGGCAATATGCACAAACATACGAAATGCAGCAAGCAGGGGAGGAGATGACGATTGAGTAAGAATGCAAAAAAAGATTCGAATCCTGGAAGCATCAAAAGCTTGATTCGACTTCTTCCCTACGCGAGACCTTTTGTATGGAATTTTCTTATTGTTGTTTTGCTTGTGGTCATATATAATGCAACAACAATTTTGCAGCCATACTTAGTAAAAGTGGCTATTGATACGGATATTGCGTCTAAACACCCTAACTACCACGGGTTGCTTATGATTTCTCTTATTTACGTTGGTGTGGTTTTCGTTAGTGTTATTGCAAACTATTCTCAGATATTGATGCTTCAGTATGCCGGACAAAGTGTAATACGCAAAATCCGCATCGATTTGTTTAGACACATTGAGAGCCAGGCAATGTCTTTTTTTGACACCAATGCAATTGGACGTTTAGTAACAAATATATCGAGTGACACGGAGACAGTTAGCCAATTTTTTACGAATTTCTTTTTGAGCATGATTCGGGATGGATTGTCTATTGTTATGATTGTCATTGCGATGTTTGAGCTTAACGTGCGGATTGCCGCGTATTCGATGGTGATTTTGCCTATTATTTTTATCATTTCAATATTATTTCGGGACAGACTCCGTAAAGCGTATCAGACGACGCGTACACGCTTGTCTAACATTGTGGCATTTCTTGCAGAAAACTTAGCTGGGATGCGGATAATTCAGGTGTTCCACCAAGAGGCTCGGCAGGCAAGGGAATTTCACAATTTGAATGATGGCCATCGGTCTGCAAATGTTCATGAATATTATGTGTCAGTTTGGTTTAACCGCAGTCTCGATCTGTTTGGAAATGTATCAGTTTCAGCAATTGTATGGATTGGCGGTATAGCCGTTTTGCATCATGGCATCTTGTTTGGAACTTTGTATGCTTTTATTAGCTACATTCGTCAGTTTTTCCAACCTATCAATTCAATCACTCAAAATTGGAATACACTTCAATCCTCTATGGTCGCTGCAGAGAGGATTGGCCGAGTGTTTTCTGTTACTCCAGGAATTCAAGATCCGGAAAATCCCGTTTCGATTTCGGACCCTAAGGATATAAAAGGACGGATTTCCTTTCAACATGTCACGTTTGGCTATAAACCGGGCATTATAGTTTTACGTAACATTTCGTTTGATGTTTTACCCGGACAATTCATTGGCGTTGTTGGCCCGACGGGTGCTGGCAAAAGTTCAATTATGAGTCTATTGACTCGTTTTTATGAGCCGAATGAAGGTGTTATTCTCCTGGACGGATTTGATATTAGGTCATTTCGACAGAAAGATTTGCATCAATGGATTGGCCTTGTTCAGCAGGAAGTGAACTTGTTTACAGGTTCGATAGCGGACAATATTCGCTTGTTTCGCCGTGATATTTCAATGGATGAAGTTGAAAAAGCTGCTAGAACTGTTGGTGTGCATGAAATCATTTCGAGAATGCCGAACGGCTATAATACAATGCTTCAAGGGAAAGGTGCTAATTTGTCGATGGGTGAGCGGCAGCTCATTTCATTTGCCCGAATTGTCGCACTGAATCCTCGTGTGTTAATTTTAGACGAAGCGACAGCAAGCCTTGACAGCCAAACGGAAGAATTGGTTCAAAAAGGACTAGCGGCGGTTGCATCCAACCGCACAACGCTTGTTATTGCACACCGACTTTCAACGATTCGACAAGCGGATAAAATCTACGTTCTGGAGAACGGCCAAATTGTAGAATCGGGATCGCACGAAGAACTGCTTGCTTTAAGTGGCCTATATGCAAGTCTTCATGAAAAAAGCGGTGTGGAAGAAAAGGCATCAAGCGTATAAGAATGGAACCTTCATCCATACTAACAGGTACATGTTTCTGTGATGAAAAATGGATGAAGGTGTTAATCTATGAGTTTAAAGAGTCGAACATGTGCCCGCACGCAGCCTCGTGTACGGCTATCTCGCTTTTTCGTGTCTGTTTTGGTATTTCTTACAACCATGTGTGTATCAAATCCAGCAGCATTTGCTGCATCGGTAACTTATCAAGTTGTAACGAATGAGATAAGCGCGAAGCAACCAGATGGCAGCAAGGTAGAAGTTTATCGTTTTGACCCAGCCGTGTATCCCGTGACACAGGGCGACGATGTCGTCTTGCGAATTCGCGGTGTCAAAGGCCACAAGCATGATATTAAGCTTGAAAAGTACAACTTAATCACAACTGTGGGTCGCAATCAGACAGTTGAAATGCGTTTTCGCGCAGATAAACCGGGGGTTTTTCGACTAATATGTCTAACGCAGCCAGA
>JAKADF010000095.1 GCA_021820805.1 Bacillota bacterium | reverse complement strand
CTCCTTCAAATCGGTGAATTACGGTAATGATTCATTCGAAGATTTTATTTTGTGATGGGGCTTCAAGTTGACTTGACCGACAGCAAGCGTGATTTCCCGAATAATATCAGACCGAAGTTGAGGATTAAAGTATTGAACCTTCGCATATGCTTCTCCTTTATCTGTCGAAACATAACGCGCAGGAAGATTATTTAGAGTCAAAGCTAAAACATCATTAATACATTGTTCACAGTTACAATCGAGCTTTTGATATATAAACTCATTCTGAAACACCATATGAACAAGAGTTTCCGTCACATTTACTACTGCCATACGTTTATTTCACCTTCCTTTCAACAACGCCATTTTACTCTGAGCACGTACGGCTTGTCTACGCAGAGTAAAATGGGCGCTGTTGTAGGGGCGCATATGTTCCTAACGCCCCCGCAGTGTTTGTTATTTCCTGCCGTTAATGTCAATCAATAATTTATCTAAAATATCACTGTCCTCGAGCCCTGTTACATCACCGCGAACTGTGCCTTCCTGGATGATTTCCCGGAGCATTCTGCGGATGATTTTTCCCGATCTCGTTTTTGGCATGGCCTCAACAAACGTAATACGGCTTGGTCTTGCGAATGACCCAATATCTGCTGCAATCTTCTCCTTTAACGATTCTGCCATCGCATCTGTTGGTTCATAACTTTTATCTAATGTAACAAACGCTACAGGAACAAATCCTTTAATTTCATCAGATTCGGCTACAACTGCCGCTTCCACAACACCTTTATGATTAATCAGGCTGCTTTCCATTTCCATTGTGCTGATTCGATGCCCAGATACATTGATGACATCATCAACCCGGCCAAGAACCCAGTACTGCCCATCCGAATCACGGACAGCACTATCACCAGTAAAGTACACGCCCGGCACCTGCGTAAAGTAAGATTTTACATACCGTTTACGGTCTTCAAATACATCTCTTGCAAGGCTTGGAAATACATTTCGTATGATAAGGAACCCAGGCGTACCATCCGAAACGGATTCCCCTTCACTATCTACAACATCAAGCTCATGTCCAAAAAACGGTACTCCGCATGAACCTGGCTTCATTGGCGTGGCACCTGGGAATGAGGCAAGGGGTGTGCCTCCTGTTTCTGTTTGCCCCCAAGTATTGTTTATGACGATTTGACCATTTCCAAGTGAATTTCTCATCCAATTCCAAGCTTCTGGATTGAGCGGCTCCCCGACGGAGACAAGCAGTTCCAAATTTGATAAATCATATTGCTTGGCCAAATCTGTTCCGTACTTAAGCATCATTCTGTAAGCCGTTGGCGCAGAGAATAACTTATTAACACCATAACTTTCAATAATTTCATATAAACGGCCTTGATGAGGATAATCAATTGCCCCTTCATACAAAACAGTTGTCACACCTAGTGCCAAACCGCCTACTAATACAAAAATATGAGAAGTGAGCCATCCGATATCTGCTGTATTCCAGTATACGTCAGACTGGTTCAAGTCCAACTGATATTTTGTGTATGCATAAGTTCCCAGCAAAAATCCTCCGCCAGCGTGCACAATCCCCTTTGGTTTGCCACTTGTACCGCTTGTAAAGATAAGCAAACCCGGTTCATTACAGTCGAGCTTTGCCGCAGGACATTTTGCACTAGCCGTTTTCATTAACGTATCGTAATCGTAATCCCTGCCTTCCTGCATAGGAGTTTCTAGTGTCGGGATCCGATTATATACAATCACATTTTTCACTTCATGGTCACAGTCGAGCGCCATATCAACTGTTTCCTTCAACCTTAGAACTCTGCCCCTGCGGTAACTTCCATTTGCACAGATAACCGCTTTTGCATGGGATGAGACAATCCGTTCACGCAGCGCATCTGGCGAAAAGCCTGCAAAGACAGTGTTATATACGATGCCAAGTCGGAAACATGCGAGTAAAACAACATACGTCTCAATCAGATTTTGCATATAAACGCTTACGACATCACCTTTTTGTAATCCCAGGGACTTGAGAACATTCGCAAATTTTTGTACCTCACGTGACAATTGCAAGTAAGTCAAAGACCTTTTGTCCCCATTTTCCCCCTCAAAAAACAGGGCAACCTGGTTTTTCCGAAACCCATTCTCTGCATATCTATCTACACAGTTTTCACACACATTAATCTGGCTTCCAGGGAAGAAAGTAAATTCAGGCATTTCTCCATCTATCACAATACCTTCTCGTTTTTGCCAAACGAGTTCATCCGCCACCTCGTTCCAAAACTTATCTGGATGTTCAATTGAAGCCTTATATCTGCTCAAGTAGTCTTCATAAGAGGACACATATGATTTTTGTCTATATGTTACCGGAGGTTCATAGAGTTCACTTTCTGCTATTAATTTCATTGTATCTAGATTTGGCACATTCGCACCCCATTTGCGAAATTTTTTGATATTTAGATCGTAAGGAAAATGTGCGGAGCGGTCAAGAGATTGTTGTCGCTAATTATAAAAACAGTTCAACTAGTCTCGCTTTGTTTACACAAGAGGACGCACAGACATATAATCTCTAACAAAAGATGAAAAAGCAGATACAATATCTGTTTGATTTTGACGATTCACCATATACGTTTTTGTAACGGGTAAATTAAATAAGTTGAAAGGAATCAGTTCAACTGCGCCAATAGACACAGCACGCCTTACGGTGCTAATCGGTAAAAATGACACACCCATCCCTTCTAATATCCAATCCAAACACACATGCGCTTGAGTAACTTGCATTGTGCGAATCGCTCCGAAATGCGAACGAAGCTCGAACAGCAGATTATCCCAAAATCCCGGGTGGTTGTGTGTAAATAACGTATGCTTTCTAAAGACCTCTTCAACAAGCCTAGGCGAATCACCTACACTATCGGCGTCAATGGGGGCTACAAGCGAAAGCGGATCGTCATAAATTGGCTCGCAACAAATTTTTGACCCAAACTGTGCCGTACGACTAAACCCGATATCTGCTTCAAGACCTGAAACATCTTCTCCAATTTGATTTGACGGTACAACACGTACTGTAAAAGTGACGCTTTTGTAGATAGACGTAAATGCACGTATCCATCGTGGTAAAAATGTTGTTGCAATTATCGGTGCAACTGAAATTATGATTACATCCTCAAACCCTTCCCGCCATCTTGCCATATCCTGAATACTTTCTTCATAGCGCATCAGTAAATCCTCTGCGTGACGCAAAAAGCGTTTGCCTGCGGGAGTAAGTTGAACATTTCGACCGATGCGTTCAAACAAAGATACTTGCCAACCTGCTTCCAGCTTTTGAATCTGAACAGTCACTGTTGGCTGTGCAAGATGCAATACCTCTGCAGCCCTCCGAAAATTCCCATATTTTGCAGCCGTAACAAATGTACGCAACCAAGATATTTCCATGCTGATTCCTCCGTACAGTTCAATTCTCTGATCGATTAAATATCATAATCAATTTACTTATAATAAATTATTATACATAAATATAAAACTGGACTACACTTACAGTAGAAAAGGAGGTTGTGAACATGTCAAAAGTGAACGGGCTCGAAGGAATCATTGCGGCGGAAACGGAACTCAGTCTAGTAGACGGAACAAATGGCCGATTAATTTTTAGAGGATTTGACGCACCCACGCTCGCCACTACTTATTCATTTGAAGATATCGCGTTTCTCCTTTGGTACGGTCACTTGCCAAGTACCAAAGAACGGGGCGAACTTTCACTAGAGCTGTCTAAAAACCGTGATTTACCGATTCATATTGCAAATATACTTGACTTGCTCCCTAAGGAAACTGGTTTCATGGAAGTGATTAGAACAGCACTTTCTGCAATTGGTACAGACAACACTTGGCCGCCAACAGTCGAACAGGCGATTCAGTTTACAGCAATCGTACCAACTATTATTGCGTATTGGCATGCAAAGGTCCGAGGTGTATCATTCACAACTCCAAACCACAACCTCAGCCATGTCGAAAATTACCTCTACATGATACGAGATGGACTACCTCCTTCAAAAGAGCATACTCGCGTGCTTGAAACCTACCTAATCGTCTGCATGGAACATGGCATGAACGCCTCTACATTTTCAGCTCGAGTAGTGACTTCAACACAGTCTGACATGGCTTCAGCCCTTGTTGCTGCAGTTGGAGCTATGAAAGGTCCGCTGCACGGTGGCGCCCCCTCCGAAGTAATGAGTATGTTGGAAGACATAAAATCATCTGAAAATGCAGAGACTTGGCTCAGAAGTGAGCTCGAGGCAGGCAGCCGATTAATGGGGTTTGGACATCGTGTTTATAAAACACATGATCCACGGGCTAAGGCACTCTGCCAAGTGGTTAAAAACATGCAGGTGCAGGACCCCTGGTTTAAACTCGCTTTGCATGTTGAAGATACAGCCGTAAAGCTATTAGCAGAGTATAAACCTGGCCGAAACCTTTACCCGAACGTTGAGTTTTGGGCTGCTGCTGTCTTTCGTGCCCTTGATATTTCGAAGGCAATATATACACCTACATTTACTGTGGCCCGTATGGTTGGATGGACTGCAAACATATTAGAGCAGGCTGAGAACAATCGCTTGATTCGCCCGTCGTCAAAATATATTGGCGCACTATCATCCGTAGCCGTAAATTAATCACCATAGGTTATGAAACTGCTTTACGCCGCTCCTAAGCAGTTGTTTTCTCCAGATCAAAAAAGCGATAGGCCATTTACGAGGCCTATCGCTGTCGCTGCCATAACTTATGCTAGATTATGCAACATAGCTAGCAGATGATGTCTCATCTTTACCATTACTTACTTGCATTGCTTTAAAGATTGGTGTGAGGACTATAGTTACCACCAAGTTGATAACCAAAGCCCAAACCGCTGCGTAACCTGCGATGGTTGTCCCAAATAGATGGAGCGGAAACGTAGATTTTAGGCCTTCAGCAAATGCCATATAAGAACCAACACCCATTCCTGCGACCCAACCTAGCAGCAGCGCATAACGGTGGAACCATTTCGTATACAGCGCAATGATGACGGCTGGGAATGTTTGCAGAATCCAAATGCCTCCCAAAAGCTGCAAGTTAATCGCGAATTGGGTCGGCAGCCAAATGATAAATGCAAGTGCACCAAATTTAACGACCAAAGAAGTTAATTTTGCAACTTTCGCTTCACTTGCATTTGAACAATTCGGTCTAAAGTACTCACGGTAAATATTACGTGTGAATAAGTTAGATGCTGCAATCGACATAATCGATGCTGGAACCAAGGCACCAATTGCAATGGCAGCAAAAGCAAGGCCAGAGAACCAGGCCGGGAATTCTTTCAAAAACAAAAGCGGGACAGCCATCGAGTTACTCTTCGTATGAATGTCAGCCGCGATAGCCATATATCCAAACAGTGCAATAATGCCAAGTGCAAAGGAGTAAATTGGCAATAATGCGGAGTTGCGCTTGATGACATCTGCTCCTTTTGAGCTAAGAACGCCTGTTACGGAGTGTGGATACAGGAACAATGCAAGTGCAGAACCAAGCGATAATGTTGCATATGCGACATATTGTTTTGGCGATAGCAAGAATGTCTTAGGAAGTTCCGTTTGAGCTGCATGGAAGATATGTCCGAGTCCGCCGAGTTTTATTGGAATAACGATAACAGCCACGATAACCGTCAAGTAAATAAGAAGGTCTTTTACAACTGCTGTGATTGCTGGAGCACGAAGACCACTTGTATATGTGTAAGCAGCAAGAATAATGAATGCAATAATCAAAGATGCTTCAGCAGGGAGCCCCATCGCTACAATAACTGCTTTCATACCAACTAATTGCAACGCAATGTATGGCATTGTTGCTAAGATACCTGTGATAGCAACTGCAAGCGCGAGACCTTTGCTGTCAAATCTGCCTTTGACAAAGTCCGATGCAGTGATATAGCCATGTTTTTTTGCTACATACCATAGTCTTGGCATAACTACGAATACGAATGGATAAATGATAATCGTATAAGGGACTGCGAAAAAGCCAACTGCCCCCGAACCAAACATCAAGGCAGGAACAGCAATGAATGTATACGCTGTATACAAATCCCCGCCAAGCAAGAACCAAGTGACAACGGTACCAAAGCGACGCCCGCCAAGTCCCCATTCGTCCAAATTATTTAAATCGCCTCTACGCCATCTGGATGCCCAGAAGCCTAGTACAGTAACTAGAAGAAATAGAACAATAAATACAGATAATGCCGGCCAGTTCATCTAGCTTTGTCCCCCTCTCGCCTTTTATCCATCTTATATACGATTGCAGTTATAACCGCACTGATGAGAACCCATAAAAATTGATACCAATAAAAATACGGAATTCCGAATACTTCTGGCTTTGCAGATGCATAAAACGGAACCCATAGAGATGCGATAAACGGAATAATCAGTAAAATATATTTCACAGTTGGCCCCTCCCTCTTAAAATATTATTAATTAAAGTATTATTTATATTATTAACACATTGCTACTATTCCGTCAAAGAAAGTACAAGAAATTCTGACATTAAAATTTAAAATATAGCAGCAGTCGACAGATTAAAAGCCCAGTGATAGGCACTGGGCTTTTAATCCTACTTTTATCCTACTTCGCAAGCAGTCTCTTCACAAGCGGAAGCTGTCCACGATGATGTGCAGTATGTGCAATCATATAAGTCAACAACTGACGTTTATTCAAGTCGCCAACGCGTAAAGTAAGTCCTGGATCAGTTAAATCGTCTTCACTCACTTTGCTAAGCAAAAGCTTTGCATCGTCCAATATTTTTTCCCACTTCGCTTTTATCCTCGGTACATCCCAGGAATTTGCATGAAAGGGTTCCTGAGTGTCAATTTCTGAAGGCAGGCCAGCAATCACTGATAAGAACTTTTGTTCCACAAGCATAACGTGATCGATAATCGATGCAATATTATTGAAGGATTCTCCAGGCTTCTGAGCCCAATCCTCGTCAGTCAGCCCTTCTACAAGTTGATCTATTGACGTATGCAGTAACTGAAGTACATTCAGTTCATCTTCTACTTCTTTTATCATTACAAAACCCCCTTATAAATAGGAAAGTTAACTTTTCTCGTACATCATACACCTAGATACAAAAATGATCATTGTTCCGGTTGCTGCGAAACCGACTGCTGCCGACATGCTTATACACGCACACGGATCTATATAGGCGCATAGCCTGAATTGTGGACCTGGGCGCATTTGTTGTAGCCCGAGTGAAAGGCAATTTAGAACAGGAGGCTACGTTATGTGTGGAATCGCTGGCTGGGTAGACTGGGAACGGGATTTAACAAATGAACAATATACAATCGAAAAAATGGGTCAAACACTGACCCACCGTGGACCAGACACCTGCGGGCTGTGGCTTTCAAAATCAGCCGCTTTTGCACATCAAAGATTAATTGTTGTCGATCCGGCCGGTGGCGCCCAACCGATGACACGAAAGTTTGGAGACAATACTTACACCATTATCTATAATGGAGAACTTTATAACACGGAAGACATTCGTAAAGATCTTCTAATGCAAGGTCACCACTTTCAGTCTTATTCCGATACTGAGGTCCTGCTTTTGTCTTATGTAGAATGGGGCCCAGCTTGTGTCGAACGGCTCAACGGTATTTTTGCATTTGGCATCTGGGATGAATCAAATAGGCAGTTATTCCTCGCACGTGATAGATTAGGTGTAAAACCACTTTTCTACTCGAGACGAGGCAGCAGTTTTCTTTTTGCGTCAGAAATTAAAGCACTGCTTGCGAATCCGCTCGTTTCGAGAAAGGTGGATAAGGATGGACTTGCGGAAGTTTTTGCAATCGGACCTGCTCGAACACCTGGACACGGCGTTTTCAAAGATATCAGTGAAGTAAAAGCTGGGTATTGCCTCATTGCTCGTGATTCAAAGGATACTGCCTATCCATATTGGCAACTTCAAAGTTATGAGCATACCGATGATCTCGAAACGACAACAAATAAAGTTCGAGAATTAATGGTTGATACAGTCACCCGTCAATTGGTGTCTGACGTGCCAGTCGCCACATTCTTATCAGGCGGTCTCGATTCAAGTGTCGTTTCAGCCATTACCGCCCGTGAATTTGCGTCACAAAATAAATCGCCTCTTCATACTTATTCCATCGAATTCGCCGACATGGCGGACTTTTTTAAAGCAAATGATTTTCAAAAAAGCTTAGACGGCCCGTGGGCTCAACACGTATCCGATTTCTTGGGAACTGTGCATCATAGAGTAGTATTTGACACTAAGGACTTGATAAAGGAATTAATGAACCCGCTATCTGTGCGTGACCTTCCTGGAATGGCGGATATCGATACATCGTTGTTCATGTTTTGCAGGAGAATTAAGGAAGACGTAACAGTCGCGTTGTCCGGAGAATCTGCTGACGAGGTATTCGGGGGATATCCGTGGTTCCACCGTCAAGAATCTCTTGAAGCAGATACATTTCCATGGTCTTTAAGGTTAAACGAACGGATCAAGATTATGTCTAATGAACTGCTGAAACAAATTAACCCTTATGAATACGTCCAAAATCGTTATCAAGAGGCAATTTCAAAAGTACCACAGCTTTCTGGCGAGAGCAAAGAAGAAGCAAGAGTGCGGGAAATTGGTTATCTCAGTATCACACGATTCCTCCCTACTTTATTAGATCGTAAAGACAGAATGAGCATGGGCAGCGGACTCGAAGTACGCGTTCCATTTTGCGACCATCGAATCGTCGAATATGTTTTTAACATACCATGGTCCATTAAAACAACTGGGAATCAAGTAAAAGGAATTCTTCGGCGCGCAATGAAAGGATATCTTCCAGATGATGCCCTTGATCGAAAAAAGAGCCCGTATCCTTCAACTCCGCACCCGGACTATCTAAAAGCAGTGAGACAATACGCTTTAGAGATTCTTGATGATGCATCATCACCGATATTACCGCTTATCGATCCGCACGCTGTTCGCAACCTTGCGGTGCAAAGCTATAATGCAACTGAGCACCGTCCGTGGTTTGGTCAAATCATGGGAACAGCCCAGATGTTCCATTACTTGATAGAAGTTAATGCCTGGCTCAAAACATTCAATGTGGAATTAATATAAACCGGAACAAGATAAGTTCAAAAAAAGGAGAATGGACTGATTCCATTCTCCTCAAAAAATACTTTTCATTTCGTTATGACGCATGTGCTGCTC
>JAKADF010000094.1 GCA_021820805.1 Bacillota bacterium | reverse complement strand
GTCAGACCATATCTAAGTCCGCCAATCGCGCTTGGTAACTGATAAGTATCTGATTTTATGAGCGTTGGCCTTCCGAACAGCGTTTTTGACGAGGTTGTAATACCCATTTTTGCCAAATAGCTCATCCCTGTTTCAGGTGTAATCATGTTTAATACACGTACTGCAGGGATATTCCTTGAATCTGTAAGTGCTTGTCTTGCAGTTATAATGCCAGAATAATTGTTTTCGTCGTCTTTTGGTGAGTATCCGCCAAAGTCTATGGGTGCATCATCTAGTACGGTGCCTGCAGTGATTTTATGTAAATCAATGGCTGGGCCATAATCTAGAAGCGGTTTGATTGAAGAACCCGGTTGCCGCGGTATATCTGAATGATCATATCCATCCTTTGTAAAATCACGCCCACCGCCAATTGCTAAAATTCCGCCTGTCTTATTATCTATTAGGGTTGCGCCAGCTTCATACAGGTCATAGGCATTTTTTTGTCCAGGTACAGGTAAACTTGTGCCGGCAAATTGTTTCTGATCTTGCAATACACGATTGACATCATCTTGCATATTTAAATCAATTGTCGTGTAAATTTTATATCCGGCTGTTGGTACCGCTGCTTCAGCTTGCTGAACATTTTCATAAACTCCGGCATTCACCAAATCCTGATAAAGAGTAGGCTCAATATTTAAAAGCATAAGATAAGGATATTTTCCAACAGAAGATGCAGGCGGTTTTTGCAATTCTTTTACTACGTTAAAATTCATAGCACTGTCGTATTGAGACTGAGAAATCATGTGATTCAAAAGCATTTGCTTTAAGATGTAATGCTGTCTAGAAAGTGTATTTTTGGGATATTCATATGGTGAAAACAGCGATGGATTGTTTGGAATTGCAGCCAAAAAAGCAGACTCAGGTAAATTCAACTTATCAGGATCTTTATGAAACATAATATTAGAGGCCGTTTTTACTCCATAAACATTTTGTGTACCCATTCGCCCCATGTATACCCAGTTCATGTAGTCTGTCATGATTTCATCTTTACTGAGGACATGATTTAGTTCAAGTGAAAGTGCAATTTCTTGAACTTTTCTGTGTACCGTCCGTTGTTGTTTTGGAAAAACGGCAAGTTTTACCGTTTGTTGGGTGATGGTGCTTGCGCCGCTTTCAATTCGGTGGCCAAGTAAATCTTGGACCAGCGCTCTGCCCATAGCAAGCGGATTTATGCCAATATTCGTGTAAAAAGTCTTATCTTCAGCTGCAATAAAAGAGTTGACTAAGTTTGGTGACACCTGATGAATGGATGTAATCGGTTGTCTGTCCCCGTCGCTTGTAATCCGGCCGATTAGCTTCCCATTGCAATCATAGATCTCACTTGCTGCGCTGTTATTAGTAAATGTGTTTGCGCTGATGCTAGGTAAACCTTTGAGCATCGAAGAAACATAACCAATTCCGGCTCCGCCGACGAATAAAAGCGCACTCCCAACCGTAATAGACGCATATTTAAAAAAGCGCCTTACAGGATGCCGACGTTCCTTTGCAGCCGCGGCTGCCCTGCCCTTCTTGGCAATGCTTTTAGCAGTTGACCGTGGCTCTTTGGTCTTCCCCATTGTGTTCCTCCTCCCAATGGTTTAGATTATAGCATAGCGCCACACATTGACAGATGATATGTTTATTTGTTATGTTGGATCAAATTTTGTAAATCATGCCTGTGATGCAGTGAAGTAGGCTTCCAGATTTGTTTCAGAGACATGGCGGTTGGTGCGAGCCAGTGCAATCTTGATGCTGAAATTACGGCTGCGAAGGCGAAGCGGCAATAGTCGTTTCCGGGGGGCCCGTTACTGCCCAAAAGGTGGCCAACTCGAAAAGGGATATTCAATGCATGAATTATGCGTTTTTATCTATCCTTTTGCTATGTTGGCAAGCAGGGTGGTACCGCGAGGAACTCCTCGTCCCGCATGGGATGGGCGAGTTTTTTTATTTTCTTTATTAAGGAACATGATATTGCTTATTGAAGTTATATATCAGTTGGAGGGTTAATCTGTGGACATTTTACAAGAACTCGAAGCAAGAGGGCTTATTTATCAGAATACAGATATAGATGGTTTGAGAGCGAAACTACTAGAGGGGCCTGTTACACTTTATTGCGGCTTCGACCCTACTGCTGACAGTCTGCATATTGGCAACTTACTCTTAATTTTAACACTTCGCAGATTTCAGCTTGCTGGGCACAGGCCTATTGGACTTGTTGGCGGTGCAACAGGGTTGATTGGTGATCCAAGCGGCAAAGCGTCTGAGCGGATCCTAAATACGCGCGATGTTGTAACTGGGTGGAGTCAGAGGATTCGCAGACAATTGGAGAGGTTTTTAGATTTTGAGACATCGGAAAACCAGGCAATTCTTGCAAATAACTACGATTGGACTGCGCAGTTAAATGTAATCGACTTTTTGCGGGATATAGGAAAGAACTTTCAAATTAATTACATGATGGCAAAAGACTCGGTAAATAACCGATTGGAAAAAGGTATTTCGTTTACTGAGTTCAGTTATATGATTTTGCAGGCACAAGACTTCTATAAATTACGTGAACTTCATGGTTGTGCACTCCAGATTGGCGGCAGTGATCAGTGGGGAAACATCACTGCAGGAATTGAATTGATTCGCAGAATGGAAGCGAACAAAGACGGTGCATCTTCTGATTCAAATGATGAATCGTCATCTGGGGCCTTTGGTCTCACGGTTCCTCTTGTGACAAAAAGTGATGGTACTAAGTTCGGGAAGACTGAATCAGGGACAATTTGGCTTGACAAAGAAAAAACGTCTCCGTATGAGTTTTATCAGTTTTGGTTAAATACGGACGACCGAGACGTAATTCGCTTCCTGAAATACTTTACATTTCTGCCCTTAGAAGAAATTGATGCACTCGAAGTCACACTACGCGATGCTCCAGAACAAAGAGTTGCTCAGAAGAAATTAGCTGAGGAAGTCACAAGATTAACCCATGGCAAAGAAGCGACAGAACGTGCAATTCGCATATCTCGTGCGTTGTTTGGCGGATCGCTCTTAGATCTTACGGGTGAGGAAATTGCTGAAGCATTCGGTGGCGTACCTGCAACTGCAATCCAATCGGTTGACCTCTCTTTAGTTGAACTTCTTGTTCAAACAGGACTTGATACATCGAAACGGCAGGCACGTGAAGATATCAAAAACGGAGCCGTATATGTTAATGATGTACGCGTTACTGATATTGAAACAAGTGTGAACCAGTTAAACCCTCTTGCAGGGAAGTACTTGGTCCTTCGAAGAGGAAAGAAGAATTATCATCTTGTTAAAATAGAAATTTGATCGATCCAAACTTGCATAGAAAACGTCTTGTGACTGAACGATCCTATTCATGAACCAGCGCCCCCCCTCGTATAGTCAAGTGGGGGGATGTCCAAATGAAACAGCGGTTTCGTCCAAAAGGAAGCAATTTAAAAAAGAGGACATCTGAGGGTAAAATGAGTACGAGCAGGGGGTTGGTTGTTCTTTCAACCCTCCCTCTTGCGTTTGGACTATTTTTATATTTGTTTAATACACAGTTACGCCCTTCTATCAGTATGGCTGCATCGGCAACAGCCAGGCATGTTGCAGCAGAAGCTTTAAATGACGCACTCATGAGTGAATTGGCAGAGGAAGAGAAGTCCCTAAATCTAGTCGAAATTAATTCTCATGTTGGGCAGCAGAACATGACAGTAGCAAAATTTAATCTTGATGATATGGCGAAGCTCCAATCAACTACAGCAGAGCATGTGAACTTAGCTCTTGAACATCTCGCCGAACAAAAGATTCCGCTACCAGTTAGTCAAATTTTAGGCGGTGCTTTATTTTCTTTTGTTGATTTTAGCATCCCTATGAAACTGTCTCTTATTGGCACGGCTAATTCTACAGTATTCGCCGATGTAAAAACTGTTGGTCTGAACCAAACTGTCCATATTCTTTATCTAAATGTGGCTGTTGACGTGAATGTAATCACCCCATTTGTAACTAAGCCTGTCCACCTTGAAACGAAGACCCCCGTTGCTTATCTTGTCCTGTCCGGTCCTATTCCAAATGTTTATTATTCAGATAAATTACAGCCGTTTAAATAAAAAAAATGTCGAAATGGGAGGAAAAACCAGATGATTTGTAGAAAGGAAAGATGTGGGTTTTAACTATACTGGAGGGAGTAAATTGGACAAAAAAGAGATTTCGGATGAAGTTGGTGCAACGCTTGAGTCTGAATTGACGGTAAAACATAAAAAAATAAGTGGAAATCAGTTACAAGAGGAAATTGTAAAATCCCCTTGGTGGAAGCAATATTTTAATAAAGATTTTATTTCTATTCGCTTTCGAGTAGGCGGTGCGTTTGCTGCAATCCTTGTGATTATTCTTATATCTGGAATTGTAAGTGTTACTCGACTTTTTTCCATGCAGCAAGAAGCAAGCTTGCTCGCTAATCACGATATGAAAATTGTTGAACAAGCGAATATCCTCAAAGAAGACTTATTAACCATGGAAGTCGGTATGCGGGGGTATCTCATCACTGGTAACCAATCCTTGCTCGATTCCTCCTATTCTTCGCAAAAATCGAGTTTTCAAATTCAATCGAGAAGTTTGACTTCGCTTGTTAAAGGAAATGCGGACGCAGAAAAAGAGCTTACAGACGGTATGAATTCCTTTAAGCAATGGATTGCTTATGCAGATGATCAAATTAATTTGAGGAACGTGGGGCAAGGAGAGCAGGCCTTAGTGGATGAATCTGCTGGTGATGGAGATACCATGTCATCTGCAGCGATGACGAACCTGGATAAGTTGATAGCAAACAGCCAGTCCGATTCAAACTTAGCGGCGCGGGGTCTAAAAACAAGTGTTACAGCTACACTTATCGTAATGTTGATTTTGTCCATTCTTGCGGTCGTAGTGGCACTTGTGTTTGGAATACCAGCGACGTTTCGTACACCTAGGAACCTTCTGCGAGTTACGAGTATCTTGCGTGATATTGCTTCTGCTGGCGGAGACTTAACGCGCCGCGTTCGGGGCGTAAACAGTAAAGATGAAGTCCAGCTTCTTACGGAAGCAACAAATGAACTGCTTGGTTCTATTAGTCACATGGTTCAAAGAATAGCCCACACCTCGGAAACTCTTGCTGCAAGTGCACAAGAGATGAATGCGTCGACAGATGAAACGGCTCGGGCAGTAAATACCATTGCGGTTGCAACGGGGGAATTTGCACTTCTTAGTGACCAAGCGATGCAGTCCCTCTCGGTAATGACGAACTCCGTTCAGACGGTTAAGCAGCATGGTGATACAATGGCGGGAAAAGTCGAGGAAGTAGTTCAATCGGTTGGTGCCGTTGTTTCAAAGACTGATGAGGGTAATGTGCTTGTTGAATTAGCCCAATCTACGATGGAAGAAGTTCAATTGGTTGCAGAAGAGTCTAATCGCCAGGTTGAAGAACTTGAGAGCTCGTCTAAGCAAATAGCCCAAATTTTAAGCACAATAAGGGACATTGCGGAAGAGACTAATTTACTTGCATTGAATGCGGCAATCGAGGCTGCGAGGGCAGGAGATGCGGGGAAAGGTTTTGCTGTTGTTGCAGGTGAAGTTAGAAAACTTGCTGAGGAGAGCCGCGATGCGGCGACACAAATCGGCAAAATTGTTAAACGCAATCACGATTTAACGCGAGAGGTATCAGAGTTAATAGCAAAAAGTGTAGAAGCAACAACAAAAGGCAGAACAGCATCAGATAATACAAAAGTTGCATTTGAAGAGATTCGGGTTGCGGTTATGCATGTAGTTCCAAGCACAGATGAAATCTTGGCTGGTGTTAAAGAACAGCTTGACCTAACATCGACCACTTTGGAGACGATTGATACACTCGGAGGCTTTATGAAGCAAGTTGCAGCAGGGTCGGAAGAAAATGCTGCAAGCACAGAGGAAACTTTGGCTACGGTCGAAGAAATTGCTGCATCATCACACGCACTTGCAAAACTTGCAGCCGAACTTCATGACACTGTGGGTAAATTTAAAATTTGAGCTTTACTGATGTTTAGTGTGCTTAGGATAAATTGAATAAAAACAGGCGCATTTATTTTTATCGCTTATGCGTCTGTTTTTATTTTGACATAGGCCAGAATGTAGGCACATGCATATACTGCCGTAGACGTTACGCGTCCTTGCTACATGAAGGAGGGTCTATGCTTGAAAAAATATGTAATACGCCCTGGCGATACGATGTATTCCATCAGCAAAAAGACGGGGGTTCGCCTGCCGCTTTTGTTGGCGTCTAATCCGCATATTACAAATCCTGATCAAATAACGCCAGGTATGACAATTGTGGTTCCTGAACTCGGTAAACCTGCTAAGAATCATCTGGCAAAGGCAAAACAAATACAGATGGAAAAGCAAAAACCAAAAGCAGCGGGAGCGGCACCTCAGTACTTTGGGTTTGTATGGCCTCATGTGGTCGAACAAGGAGAGACGACAACAGATGTTGCAAAACGTTATCGGATTACTCCAGAGCAATTAACAATGTTGAATCCGCATTTAAATCTTAACCAGCCGTTAACACCGGGAACGACAATTTATATTCCATTTATGTCTTCTCCTGAAGCGGGCAAACCACCTGTGAAAGAGGCTCCTGTGCAGCCCCTTAACTCAGAAGGACCGCACAGCCACTCACCATATCGGCATTCGAAACAGAAGGGCCATTTTGGCTATGGAATTCCACCACACTGGGATGGAGACGTTGATGAAAGTTCTTCTCTCATGTCTAGCTGGGACGAATGGGATAAAGCGACCTCTGCACGGTCTACAAATGAGGCAACTGATAAAGTGCCGGGTACAAATGGGGATGGATGGTCGAATACTTTCACGATTCGCAACGATGAAGATGACTAATATGGTATTTTCACCTTGGGAAGCAGAGCAGCTAATTAATGGTATTCGCCTGCAATATGGCTTAGACATCCAAGGGATTGTTGAACGACGCAGTGTTTATGGGTTAATCGGTAAAGAAGTCAATTGGATATGGAAACCAATTGGAGAAGTTGATGATGAATTAAGACTGTACGAGTTGGCAAGTATGACGAACCACATAAGTCAACAAGGGCTTTTATGCGGGGGGCCCATTCCAAGCCTATACGGACGTTTTATTTCTGTTCCTTATGCAGGTGCTAGACCTGGCTTTTTGCAATTGTGGTTGCCCGGTCGACATGTAAATGCAGCAAATACCGAGGAACGTCGTAGTGCAATTCGTGCAATAGGAAGGTTGCACGGTTTAGGCAGGACTATCAATCTGACTGCGTTTAAAACATTACATCGCGGTGGATTATTATCGAAAATGAAAATGAAGATGCGAACAATGCAGGAAGTCTGGCCGCAGGCAAAGGAACGGGCCCAAATACTCGAATCTATTGAACCGTATATCTGGCACACGATGGAACAGTGCATTTTCGAATATGAGAGCTCTGTTAAGCATAATTTTCCGGCGGCCTGCTTTTGTCACAGGGACTTAGCCCCTCACAATTTGCTGTGGAATAGTCGCGAAAGTGGCGATTTTGCAATATCTATAATTGATTTTGACCATTCGGGATATGACGATCCGATTCATGATGTAATACAATTCACATCCCACTGTGTTTTTTTGTCAGATTGTTCTGCTTCTGATATAGAACAAATGGTTATGGATTACACCTTAGAAGTTAACCTTCCAGAAGAAAGGCTGCAATTGCTTCGTCACCTGTTATCATGGCCGGATATACTGATACGCACTGTTGTAGAGTGGTGCCGGCATGGGTTTGAACCTGAAAAAAAGATTCGGGTGATCCATGCCGTTCGTAAAGAAGAGAGACGAATGCAATTACTAAAAGAAATAGATTTTGCAAGAAAGGTGTGAGGCGCGTAGGCAGGCGCCTCTTTTGAATTTGTGCTTCAAACGGTATACTAATCGATGGATTATATATGTACAACTGATACGGAGTATATTGGAGGATCTCTTGTGGCAGACAAGATTCGGATTGCAGTTTCACAAATCAGCCCAAGACTCGGTGATTTCAAGTTTAATCTTGAAAAACACATTGAGTATACAAGAAAAGCAAAGGAAGGTAGAGCAGACATCGTTGTATTTCCTGAACTTGGACTGACCGGATATCAAGTCCAAGATATGGCGCTTGACCTTGCGAAAACAATCGATGATCCAGATATTCAGACACTTGTTCGGCAAAGTCAGGATATTGATATTGTTTTTAGCTTTATTGAAGAGACAAAAGGGCATTTATTTTATATTAGCGCGGTTTATGCTTCGAATGGGAATATTGTTCATGTGCATCGCAAAGTATTTCTTCCTACATATGGTATGTTTGATGATAAACGTTATTTTGCTTCTGGTGAATCATTTGACACATTTGATACGAAATTTGGTTGTATGGGACTTTTGATTTGTGAAGATGCTTGGCACACCACGAGTCCTTATCTGCTTGCTCTTGGCGGTGCCCGTATCCTGATTGTTTCTGCAGCCGGCCCGGCACGCAGCGTAACAGATGTAGAGTACTTTGGTTCACAAAAATTTTGGAGGGAATTGTTAAATCTTTATTCCAAATTACATGGTGTAATTGTCGTATTTGTGAATCGAGTCGGAGTAGAAGATGGAGTCAGTTTCTTCGGCGGATCGGCCGTAATCGCTCCAGATGGCGGATGGCTGCTGGAAGCACCAGTTGGCACAGAAGGATTATATATGGCTGCGGCAGACTTACGGACGATTCGTCGTGCCAGGTATATTACGCCGCTTCTCCGGGATGAGCAGCCTCGTCTTGTTGCGAGCGAACTTCAGCGGATTTTGACCGCAAAGAAAGGTGGTTTGTTTGAGTGAACAATGAGATAGCAAACCGCCTTCAAATTAACGCAGCCCTCACCTTAGATGCTCTTTACGGTTTTTTACGTGAAGAGGTCACAAAATCAGGGTTTCAAAAAGTTGTTTTTGGATTATCGGGAGGCATTGATTCAGCTCTAGTTGCTTATTTAGCGACAGAGGCGTTGGGCCGCGACCGTGTGCATGCTGTTATGATGCCTTATGAGACAAGCAGCAAGTCAAGTTTGGCGGACGCACAAAAAGTTGTCAATGATTTAAATATACCTTATAATGTTGTGCCGATTACTGGCCCAATTAATGCCTACTTTGAAAACATTGATTCATTCGTGGGGGAGAGGGCTGCGCCCCTTCGCCGCGGAAACCGGATGGCGCGAGAGCGCATGTGTACTTTGTTTGATTTTTCAGCACATCTTGGTGCACTCGTTCTTGGGACAAGCAATAAAACTGAATTGC